>NZ_JAGLEJ010000040.1 GCF_023145115.1 Algiphilus sp. | reverse complement strand
CACCACGTCGTGGGACACGACCCGGCCTCGGCGTGTTCGCGCGTGGCTTCGGTCAGTCGTGCGCGCAGGCCCTCGGGCCCGGCATGCCAGGTCCGGTGCCGGAATCCCGCGACCGCCGGAACCGCCGCGTCCTTGCCGGGCCAGAGGGCTTCGAGTGGCTGCGCGATTGCTTCCATGCCGCGCGACAGCGCCGCCAGATAGGGCTGAACGCGCGCCACGTAGCGCTGCCGGAAGACCGTGTGCAGGACGCGTGCGCGTGGCGTCGGGCGTGCCTGCGGGCAGAGGCGGTCGGTATCGACCGCCGCGAGCATCGCCGCGGCAGCTTCCAGTGCCGCGAGACTGACCTGGGCCGATTCGATCCAGGCGCCGCCGTAGGGTCGGCGTTCGAGTCCCTGGTAGGCATCCGAGAACGCCGCCTGCGCCGCATCCATCTCGCCGGCATGCGCCGCGTTGCGCGCACGCACCAGCGTGCGCAGCGATGCCGCCGGATCGGCCTGCTGCACGGCCTCAGGCGTGAGCCCGCGCGCCGACGGGCTCCACCAGCCGGCGAAGGCCCCGGCACCGAAGGTGGCATTCCACGCCTGTGCCTCCAGCGCCGGCCGTTTCTGCGCCACGAGCTCGTCCAGGCGCGCCGCCAGCTCCGGTTCCCGCTTGGCATCGAGGCGCTGCCGGCAGGATTCCAGGCGCCGCAGCACGCGCCCGCCATTGGCGAAGTGGGTGGCGGCGTCCGCGTGCCGGCCGAGGATGCTGTTGCGCTCGGCGATCAGCTCGGCGACGTCGCAGCGCGCCAGCTCGAACAGCTCCAGCACGCCGCCGCGTACCGCCGGCACCGCACGGCGCCGCTCACGGGCGCGCGGGTAGCGCAGGGGTGGCGCGACCACCGCCGCGAGCTCGGGCGCATCGGCATCGATGACGTTCCCCAGCCGCCAGAGATAGTCCGCATACAGCGGGGTCGGTGGCTCGCCGCCGCAACCCGCCACCAGTGCCGCCAGCAGCATTGCCGTCCTGCGCATGCCGCGATGGTAGGTCAGCCGCGCTGCGGTGCGGCGATGGTTGCAGGGCTGTCGCAGGGGCGCGGGGCGACGGCGGAGGGGGCGCCGTGCCCACGAAAAAGGCCCCGGTGCCGCAGCACCGGGGCCTGATCGTCCGGCCGGGGTCGTGCGTCAGCCGGCGTCGGCGCTGCCGCCCTCGCCGTCACCGCCGTTCTCGGCGGCCTTGACCTCGATCAGCTCGACCTCGAAGACCAGGGTCTCGTTGGGGCCGATGCGGTTGCCCGCGCCCTGATCGCCGTAGGCGAGCTCCGGCGGGATGACGAGGCGGGCCTTGCCGCCTTCCTTCATCATCTGCAGCGCCTCGGTCCAGCCCGGAATGACGTTGCCGAGCGGGAAGGTGGCCGGCTCGCCGCGGTCATAGGAGCTGTCGAAGACGGTGCCGTCGATCAGCTCGCCCTTGTAGTGGACGGTGACCGTGTCGCTCTCGGATGGCGTGGCGCCGTCGCCGGCTTCCAGCGACTCGAACTGCAGGCCGGAGTCGGTGACCTCGACGCCTTCGCGCTGCGCGTTCTCCTCGCGGTAGGTCTCGCCCTTGGCGGCAGCCTCCTTGCTCTTCTCGGCCTGCTCCTCGGCGCGCTGCTGCTGGATGCGCTGGGCGACCTCGTTCTTGATCTTCTCGCGCTCGGACTCCTCGATGGCGAGCTCGCTGCCCTCGAAGGCGTCCTTGATGCCGCGCTCGAGCGCCGCCAGGTCGACGTCCTCCTCGACCGCCTGCAGCGAGGAGCCGAGATCGACACCCACCGAGTAGCTGAAGCGTGCCGCTTCGCTCTCCAGCGATGCCGGCTCGCCGTTCGAGGCGCCGGCGCTATCGCCGTTCTGCTGCTGCGGCTGACAGGCAGCGACCATGGCGGCCGCCGCCACGGCGGTGATATGCAGTTTCCACATGATTGATGGATTCCCCGTCGTGTGTGAATGCGTCGCTACGGGCGCGAGGCGCCGACAGCGGTCCGACAGCCTACACGGAATCAATCGCGGCTGTTGCGTCGTTTCCGCGCCCTCGGCGCGCCACCAGCTGCAGGATCGTCTGCTGGATCTCGGGACTCAGGAGCTCGAGCGCCGAACGCGCCAGCGCGTGGATCTCGTGCCCCACCAGGATGCGGTCGTCGGTCTCGCGCCGGATCAGGCCCAGCCGGATGAGCGTGTCGATGTAGCCGCGGAACAGGTTGCGGTCGAAGAACTCCGGCGCCATGCGGCCCGTCAGCACCGCGATGCGCTCCGCCAGGCTGCGGCAGTCCTCCTCGAACTGCTTGCGGGCGATCGCCTCGCTGCCCGCCTCGGCCGCGAGCATCACCACGGTCATGCAGTAGCGCTCCAGCGTTTCGCCCATGACGCGCGACAGCATGCTCAGCGCCGCGAAGGTGCTGCTGGTGACCTCGGGACGCACGAGGTCGTCACCATCGCGTTGCAGGAGGTCCAGGGCGACCATGCGCGAGACGGTTTCGCTCAGGACGGCACGGCGCTGTGCATCCGGCCAGTGCAGGAAGAACTCGGTGCGCAGGAAGGGATACAGCCCCTCGGCGGCGTCGAGGACCAGCGCCTCCGGCATGCGCGAGCGGCTGCGGAACATGCTCGCGATCAGCGACGGCAGCGCGAACAGGTGCTGGATGTTGTTGCGGTAGTAGGTCAGCAGGGTGGCCTGCCGGCCCTCGGCGAGCAGGATGTCGCCCCAGGTGTGCGGGATGCGCGACAGCCGCGCGATGGGGGTGGACCAGTCCAGGATCTCGCCGGCGTCGGTGGCCGGGATGCGCATGTCGGCGGCGTAGGGCTGTGCCTGCAGCAACCGGATCAGCAGGTCGATCTGCTCGCGCAGCTCCGATTCCGCTGCCGCCTTCTGGGGAGCGGCGAGCAGCGCCACCGAGGTGAGCGCCACCGGCGAGGCCACCACCGCGGCATTGATGCGGCTCATGATCTCGTCCGCGAGTGCTGCCACCAGCGCGTTGAAGCCTTCCGGACGGCGCGGCGAAAGCGGCGTGCCGAAGCCCTCCCGCCAGCCGGTGAGCTGCTGGTCGGCGAATTCCTGCAGGCGCACCGGCTCCCCGAACCCGATGTAGGGCTTGCCGAAGGACTTGGTCAGCACCTTGGTGGCCTTGAGCAGCCCCTGGGCGGATTCCTTCTCCTTGGCGGCGCCGCGCAGCTCGCTGGCATAGGTGTTGGCCTCGGGCACGCGGTCGTAGCCCAGATAGATGGGCACCACCGCCACCTTGCGCGTGCGCTGGCGCAGCGCCGACTCGGTGATCATCGCCATCAGTCCGGTCTTGGGCTTGAGCAGTCGGCCGGTGCGCGAGCGCCCGCCCTCCGGATAGAAGCTGATCGAGTAGCCGCGCGCGATGAGCATGTCCACGTAGGCGCGGAACAGCGCCGTGTAGAGGGCGTCGCCCTTGAAGCTGCGCCGGATGTAGAAGGCGCCGCCGCGCCGCAGCAGGCCGCCGATGGGCCAGAAGTTGAGGTTGACGCCGGCGGCGATGTGCGGCGGCACGATGCCGGCCTGGTAGAGCACGTAGGAGATCAGCAGGTAGTCGAGGTGGCTGCGGTGCGAGGCCGTGAACACGATCTCGTGGGTCTGCGCGTACTGCCGCACGCGTTCCAGACCGTGCACGTCGATGCCGCGGAAGATGCGGTGGAACACCGGTGTCATCAGCCGCTCGAGGACCGACAGCGTGGTGGTCGAGTAGTTGGCCGCGATCTCCTCGGCGATGCGCCGGGCGCGCTTGCGCACCTTGCCGGCGCTCTTCTGCGTGGCGGCGATCTCCTCCTCGATGGCGTGACGCACCGGCGGCGTGCGCAGCAGGCCCTCGATGAGCACCGAGCGCCGGATCAGGCTGGGCCCCAGCGTGGCGGTCCGCATGCGCAGGAAGTGGATGTTGAACACGCGTGCGAGCTTGCGCAGCGCCCGGCGCGGTCGGGGCGTCTCGCCCATGAAGCCGCGCAGCGACACCGAGGTCGAGAAGTGCGCGAGCAGGTTGCGGCCGTTGAACAGCGCGATGAGCAGCTTGTGCACGCGGCCGGCGCCGATGCTGTCGGCGAACAGGACGCGGAACAGCGAGGTCTCCTTGTCCGGCTGGCGGCCCCAGAACAGCGATACCGGCACCAGCTGCACGTCGTAGCCGTCGCGCGCCTGGGCCTGCGCGAAGAGGTTCTCGAGCGCGTCGATGTCGCGGCCCGGCTTGAGCAGCGCCGGCAGGTACAGGAAGGTGGCGCGGTCGGCCTCGGGCAGCGCCATGCCGATGCGCTGCGGCACCGGGAGTCCGTGCGCACGGCAGATGCGCTGCAGCGCGAAGACATCCAGCCAGCTGCGCTGCGCCAGCACGTAGCACACCGGTTGCCCGGCGCCGATGCCGAGACCCTCGGGCAGCGATTCCGGTGTGCTGCGATGGCGCAGCGTCCACATCAACGGCCGGCTCAGCAGCCAGCACAGCCAGAACAGCGCGGCTTGCAGCATTCCTCCCCCTATTCCCGGTCGTGGCGCCATGCCGGCGGGCCACGGTCGCCAATGATGCGCGCGTCGTCGCGTGGCTGCAGCGCTATCCTGCCCGCGCATCCGCCACGGAACCCCGCATGACGCAGCGCCACGCTCCGCCGCCACCGGCCGTCGATCCGGCCCGCATCGCCGCCTCGCGCCGCTTCGCGCGCCGCATGGCATGGCTGCTCGACGGCAGCATCCCGCTGCCGCTGGTGGGCTGGCGCATCGGCATCCAGCCGATCATCTCGCTGATACCGGTGGTGGGCGACGCCGCCGGTTTTGTCATGACCCTCGCCATCATCGGCGAAGCCGCCCGCATGCGCGCGCCGCCGCGGCTGCTCGCGCGCATGGCCGGCTATGCCGTGCTCGATCTCTTCGTCGGTCTGGTGCCGGTGGCCGGCGACGCGGTCGATTTCGTGCTGCGCGCCAACACCCGCAACTGCGCGTTGCTGGAGCGCCATCTCGACGATCTCGAGGGCGTGCAGCGCGAGCCGTCGTGGAGGCGCTGGCTGGAGCTGGCGCTGCTGGCCGGCGGGCTGGTGCTGGCGCTGTGGCTGGCCTGGCGCGCCGGTGTCGCCCTGATGGCGCTGCTGTTCGGGTAGCGCGGCGCTACAGGCCGAGCTGCTGCGCCATGGCCGCCGCCTCGGTGCGGCGGTGCACGCCCAGCTTTCCGTAGATCGCCTTGAGGTGGTACTTCACCGTGTTCTGCGAGATGCGGATGTGCTCGGCGATCTCGCCGTTGGAGCGCCCCGCGCACAGCAGGCGCAGCACCGTTCGCTCGCGCTCGGTCAGCGGCTCGGCGAACACCGGTCGCGGCGGCAGCGGCGCGATGTCGCGGCGCGGCGTGCGCCGCTGCTCGGCGTGGTAGCCGCGGCTGACCGCTTCACCGACCTGGTCGAAGTGCTGCAGGAAGAAGAGCGAGACCTTGGAAAGCAGTTCGTCGCGCACACCGTCGTGCTCGTGGCTGAGCGCGACGAGCTGCTCCCAGAACAGCATCGAGCCCACCCGGAAGGCCTGCATGACACTGCCCAGCGGCATGCCGATGCGGCACTTGTAGGCGCCGATCCGCGCCAGCTGCTCCAGCGCCTCGGTCGGCGGCGGACGACGGTCGCGCAGCGACTGGTGCCAGACCCGCGTGCCGAGCAGGCAGTGCTCGTGGATCTCGGCCGCATCATGGCCGTGGGTCCCGTTGCGATACTCCGGAATGCCGTGCCACACCTGATCGAAGACCTGCTCGGCGGTGGTCTCGGCGTCGGCGTGGAGCGGCGCGATCAGGCGCTGCAGCTGGCGCGAGGTGGTGACCGGACGCGCCCCGGCAATGCCCGCTGCAAGCGGGCCGGCAGGCGCGGCCGGTGCGCGCTCGATGCGGAGGCGCGCTTGTGCTGGTAGGCCCATAGGTTGTCTCCCCTGGAAGGCGGCCCCTCGTGGCTCCGGCGCCGGATGGCCCGGCGCATCAACGGTGCATGGCCGGCCACGGAAGGACGCATGCATCATAGCCGCTCCCGTCGTGGTCGGCCCCGGTGGTCGAATGCAGGGAACGCTTGACAGCCGCGGCGCGGCAGCGTGGAATACTGTACAAACGTACAGTCATCCGGTCGCCTCCCCGCCATGCTCACCCGACGTCAGGCCGAGATCCTCGCCTATATCCGCCGCTGCCTCGCCGAGGAAGGGGCGCCGCCGACGCGCGCCGACATCGTGCGCGCCTTCGGCTTCGCCTCGCCCAACGCCGCCGAGACGCACCTGCGCGCGCTGGCACGCAAGGGCGTCATCGAGCTGGTGCCGGGCGCCTCGCGCGGCATCCGCCTGGCCGCCGGGCAGCGCGGGGCCGACGGCCTGCCGCTGATCGGCCGGGTCGCCGCCGGCGCGCCGGTGCTGGCGGTAGCGCACATCGAGCGGCACGTGCCGGTGGCGCCCGGGCTGTTCCGCCCGCAGCCCGACTACCTGCTGCGCGTGCACGGCGAGTCGATGCGCGATGCCGGCATTCTCGACGGCGACATCCTCGCCGTGCGCCGTGCACCGGAGGCGCGCGACGGCCAGATCGTGGTGGCACGCATCGACGACGAGGTCACCGTCAAGCGCTTCCGACGCGAGGGGTACCGCGTCCGTCTCATCGCCGAGAATCCCGACTTCGCCCCCATCGAGATCGATCTGCGCGCGCGCGAGCTCGCCATCGAGGGGCTCGCCGTGGGCGTGCTGCGGCATCTCGGGGAGGGCGCGGCATGAGCGGCAACCCCGATCCGCTGGCACCGCTGCTCGACCGGGCGCAGGTCTGGCGCGGCGGCGCCCGGGCGCGCGTGCGCGCCCAGTCCACCGGCTACCAGGGCCTCGATGCGCTGCTGCCCGGCGGCGGCTGGCCGGTGGGCGCGCTCAGCGAGATCCTGTTCGCGGGCCCCGGCTGCGGCGAGCTGCAGCTGGTCACGCCCTGGCTGGCGCGGCTCACCCGGGCCGGCGGCCGCGCCGCGCTGGTGT
Organism: Algiphilus sp.; assembly: GCF_023145115.1. Taxonomy (NCBI): domain Bacteria; kingdom Pseudomonadati; phylum Pseudomonadota; class Gammaproteobacteria; order Nevskiales; family Algiphilaceae; genus Algiphilus; species Algiphilus sp. Next base: position 196,635 of record NZ_JAGLEJ010000040.1, on the reverse strand, counting down.
GCCCGCCGCTGCTGCCCTACGCGCCGGCGCTGGCGCGGGCCGGCGTGGCGCTGTCGCGGCTGCTGGTCATCACGCCCGAGTCGACCGGGTCGGCGCACTGGGCGACCGAGCAGATGCTGCGCTCGGGCGGCTTCAGCGCCGTGCTGTGCTGGCCGGGACGGCTCGACCAGCAGGATCTGCGCCGCCTGCAGCTCGCCGCCGAGACCGGCGATGCCTGCGGCCTGCTCTATCGCGACCGGCGCGCCGAGGGGCAGAGCTCGCCGGCGGCGCTGCGCCTGCTGCTGGAGGGCGCACCGGACCGTTTCACCGTCACCGTCCACAAGTGTCGCGGCGGTCACGGCGGCATGCGCTGGCGGCACGCCGCCTGAGTCCACGGTGCTCTGGCTGGCACTGGCACCGAAGCGGCTGGCGCTCGATGCGCTGACGCTGGCATCGGCCGACGGCGTCGCGGTCACCGCGCGCCATGGCAGTCGCCGGTGGGTGGTGGCCACGCGCGAGGCCCTGTTCCCGGGGGTCGAGGCCGGCGCCGTGATGGCGGCGCGCCCCGAGCTGCGCCTGATCGACGCCGACCCCCACGCCGAGATCGGGGCCATGCAGGATCTCGCCGCGGTGGCGCACGACCTGGGTGCGCCGGTGCATCTCGAGCGTCTGTCTCCCGATCCCGAGCAGCCTGCCGGCCGCGCTGCGATCTGGGTCGAGGCCGGTCGCAGCCTGCGCGTCTTCGGCGGCATCGACGGCCTGCTTGCGGCGGCGCGTGAACGCCTCGCCGAGCAGCCGCTGGCATGCGGGCTGGCGGTGGCTCCCACCCTCGAGGGCGCGGCGCTGGCGGCGCGTCTCGACAACGGCTGCGTGCTGCAGACCCGGCAGGCGCTGCGCGACTGGCTCGACGGCGTGCCGGTGCAGGCGCTGCCGCTGTCGCCGCGCGCCCGCGACGGGCTGCGCGCCTCCGGCATCCGCCGCTGCGGCGCGCTGCTGGCGCTGCCGGTCGACCAGGTGGCGCGCCGCTTCGGCAGCGAGACCACGGTGCTGCTCGATCGTCTCACCGGCCGCGCGCCCGATCCCCGGCGCGCGCATCGCCTGCCGCTGCGCTTCCGGCGCCGCCTGCGCTTCGACGGCGACATCCATCGCGTCGAAGGGCTCGGCTTCGGCCTGCAGCGCCTGCTCGGCGCCCTCGAGCGCGACCTGCGCGCGCGCGACACCGGTGCGCGCGGGGTCACCATCCTGCTGCACCACGAGGACCATCCCGACACCGTGCTCGATGTGCCGCTGAGCGCGCCGGCACGCGACGCCGGCTACTGGCTCCTGATGGCGCGCGAGCGCATGAGCCGGCTGACGCTGGCCGGTCCGGTCGAGGCCATGACCCTGGCCTGCGACGACTTCGCCCCGCTGGACGCGCCGCAGCTCGACCTCTTCGACACCGGTCGCGCCCAGACCGACGCCTGGCGGCAGACCGTCGAGCGCCTGGTGGCGCGGCTGGGCGTCGACGCCGTCTGGCGCATGGGCGTGGCCGCCGACCATCGTCCCGAGCGTGCCTGGCGGCGTCTGCCCACCGAGGGCGTCGAAGCCTCCGACGCCCTCGACGCCGAGATCCCGGTCGACCGCCCGGTATGGCTCTTCGACCCGCCGCGCCCGCTGGCGCAGCCTCCCGAGCTGATGGATGCCCCCGAGCGCATCGAGACCGGCTGGTGGGACGGCGCCGGCGTCGCCCGCGACTACTTCGCCGCGCGCAGTCCCGACGGCACCCGCATGTGGGTCTTCCAGGACCGCGCCGACCGGCAGTGGTACCTGCACGGACTGTGGGCCTGAGCGGTGGCGCGGCCCCGCGTATTCCGGCATGTCCCCCGCCTACGCCGAGCTGCACTGCCTGAGCGCGTTCTCCTTCCAGCGCGGCGCCGCGCAGCCGGGCGCGCTGGTGGAGCGCGCGCACGCGCTGGGCTACACGGCGCTGGCGCTGACCGACGAGTGCTCGCTGGCCGGGGTGGTGCGCGCCTTCGAGGCCGCCCAGCGGCTCGACATGCGGTTGATCATCGGTTCGGAGATCCGCCTCGTCGACGGCCCGCGCGTGGTGCTGCTGGCGCCCGATCACGCCGGCTACGGTGATCTCTGCCGCCTCATCACGCGCGGTCGCCGGGCCACGGCCAAGGGCAGCTACCGCCTGACGCGCGACGACCTCGCCGCGCACGCCGGCCGCCTGCTGGCCTTGTGGGTGCCGGACGAAGCGCACGCGGGCGATGCCGACGTGCGCTGGCTGAAGGGGCTGTTCGGCGACCGGCTGTGGCTGGCGCTGCATCAGTTCCGCGACGGCCTCGATGCCGGGCGGCGCGCGCGCGTGCAGCGACTGGCGCGCGCGCACGCCCTGCCCATCACGGCCGCCGGCGGCGCCCTCATGGATGTGCGCGGCAAGCGCGCGCTGGCCGATGTCATGACCGCGCTGCGCCTGCGCAAGCCGCTGGCCGGATGCGGCGCGGCGCTGGCCGCCAACGGCGAGGCGCATCTGCGCGCGCGCGACGATCTGGCGACGCTGTTCGAGGCCGACTGGCTGGCCGAGAGCGCGCGGATCGCGGCGTGCTGCGCCTTCCGGCTCTGCGATCTGCGCTACACCTATCCGCACGAGTTGGTGCCCGACGGCATGACCGCCAGCGCGCACCTGCGCGCGCTCACCGAGGCCGGCCTCCGCAAGCACTGGCCGGAGGGCGAGCCGCCCGGGGTGCGCGCGCTGATCGAGCGCGAGCTGGCCATCATCGGCGAGCTGGAGTACGAGCACTTCTTCCTCACCGTGGCCGATCTGGTGCGCTTCGCCCGGGCGCGCAACATCCTCTGCCAGGGGCGCGGCTCGGCCGCCAACTCGGTGGTCTGCTACGCCCTCGGCATCACCGCGGTCGATCCGAGCGAGACCAGCATGCTCTTCGAGCGCTTCGTGTCGAAGGAGCGCGACGAGCCGCCGGACATCGACGTCGACTTCGAGCACCAGCGGCGCGAGGAGGTCATCCAGTACGTCTACGACAAGTACGGCCGCGAGCGCGCCGCGCTGGCGGCCACGGTCATCTGCTACCGGACGAAGAGCGCGCTGCGCGACGCCGGCTTCGCGCTGGGCATCGCCCCCGAGCTGGTCGACCGTCTCGGCAAGGCCATGCACTGGCACGACCGTGCCGAGACCGTGGCCGACCGCCTGCAGGGGCTGGGCGTCGATCCGGCGCGTCCCGACATGGCGCGCTGGCTGGCGGTCACCGAGCAGCTGGTCGATCTGCCGCGGCATCTGTCCCAGCACGTCGGCGGCTTCGTCATCGCCGACCAACCGCTGCACCACCTGGTGCCGGTGGAGAACGCGGCGATGGCCGACCGCACCATCATCCAGTGGGACAAGGACGACCTCGAGGCGCTCGGCCTGCTCAAGGTGGACGTGCTGGCGCTGGGCATGCTCACCGCCATTCGCAAGACGCTGGATCTGGTCGCGCAGCGGCGCGGGCAGCCCTTCGCGCTCACCGATATCCCGAAGGCGGACCCGGCGACCTACGCCATGATCCAGCGCGGCGAGACGGTCGGCGTCTTCCAGATCGAGTCGCGCGCGCAGATGAGCATGCTGCCGCGGCTGCGGCCGGCCAGCTACTACGACCTGGTCATCCAGATCTCCATCGTGCGTCCGGGGCCGATCCAGGGCGGCATGGTGCATCCCTATCTGCGGCGCCGGCAGGGGCTGGAGACGGTCACCTATCCGAGCGCGGCGCTGGAGCGCGTGCTCGGCCGCACGCTCGGCGTGCCGCTGTTCCAGGAGCAGGTCATGCAGATCGCCATCGTCGCGGCCGGCTTCTCGCCCGGCGAGGCCGATCAGGTGCGGCGCTCGATGGCGGCCTGGAAGCGCCACGGCGGGCTCGAGCACTTTCGCGACCGGCTGATGGCCGGCATGCGCGACAACGGCTACGACGAGGCCTTCGCCGAAGCCATCTATCAGCAGATCCTGGGCTTCGGCAGCTACGGCTTTCCGGAATCGCACGCCGCCAGCTTCGCGCTGCTCGCCTACGCCTCCGCCTGGCTCAAGCGCCATCACCCGGCGGCCTTCTTCGCGGCGCTGCTCAACAGCCAGCCGATGGGCTTCTACGGCCCCGCCCAGCTGGTCGCCGAGGCGCGCCGCGGCAGCGTCACCGTCCGACCGGTCGATATCGTCGCCAGCGACTGGGACTGCACGCTGGAGGACGCCGGCGCACAGCCGGCGCTGCGCCTCGGCATGCGGCTGGTCAAGGGGCTGTCCGAGGCCGCGGCGCGTCGCATCGTCACCGCCCGCGCCGGGGGCGCCTTCGTCGATACGGCCGACCTCGTGCACCGCGCCGGTCTCGACGCGCGCGACCGCGAGGCGCTGGCGCGCGCCGACGCGCTGGCCACGATCGCCGGCCACCGCCATCAGGCGCACTGGCAGGCCGCCGGCCTGCAGCGCCTGCCCGGCCTGCTCGCCGGCCACGGCGCTCCGGAAGCGCCGCCGGCGCTACCGCCGCCGGCCGAGGGCGAGGAGATCCTGGGCGACTACAACAACACCGGGCTGAGCCTGCGCCGCCATCCGGTGGCGCTGCTGCGGTCGCGGCTGGACCGCATGGGCGTCTGTCGCGCCGGGCGCGTGGCGCAGCTCGGCGACGGCTGCGCGCTGCGCGTGGCCGGGCTGCTCATCAACCGCCAGCGCCCCGGCACCGCCAGGGGTACGGTCTTCATGACGCTGGAGGACGAGGACGCCAGCTACAACCTCATCGTCTGGGGCGAGACCTTCCGGCGCTTCCGGGCACAGGCGATGGCCGACTTCGTCATCGTGCGCGGCATGCTGCAGCGTGCCGACGGCGTCACCCACATCGTCGTGCATCACATCGAGGACCGGGCCGACTGGCTCGGTGCGCTGAGCGTGCGCTCGCGCGACTTCCACTGAGGCGCGGCGCGCTCAGCGCGCGAAGGCCAGATGCCAGCCGAGCGCGTCGCGGTCGAGCGCGAAGGCGTCGTCGCACAGCCGCTCGTGGCAGAAGCGCGACTCGCGCGCGTCGGCCGGGCGGGTGCGGAAGCCGGTCCGGCGGTTGTCGGTGACGACGGGATACAGGCGCAGCGCCTCCAGGCCTTCGTTGCCCACATCGACATGGGCGACGGCGCTGTAGGGGTGGATGCCGAAGCGCTGGTAGCGCCCCGGCGAGTTGAACACCAGATTGCCCAGCGAATAGCACACCGGCACGCCGTCGATGCACTCGATCTCGGTCAGCACGTGCGTGCCGTGGCCGACGATGAGATCGGCGCCGGCCGCCACCCAGCGCTCGGCCGAGCCCCGCATGCCGTCGGAGCGCAGTTCGTAGTCCGTGCCCCAGTGCGGGAACACGACGATGAAGGCTTCGGGATCGTCCCGCCGCAGTGTCTCGATGCGCTCGACCATGGTGGCCGCGCGGAAGGCGCCGATGCCGAAGTTGCCGGTGGCCGCGAAGTGGTTGTAGCTGCGCGCATAGCGCGAGCGGAACCGCATCCCGCCGACGACGTGCACCCGGCGCCCCGTGTCCGCCGTCAGCGTGAAGGGCTTCTGTGCGCTGTCGCGGTCGCCGGCGCCGAAGAAGCCGATGTTGCCGACGGCCAGATGGTGCATGGTGTCGAGCAGCCCGCGATCGCCGAAATCGCGGGTGTGATTGTTGGCGAGGGACACTGCCTCCACGTGCAGTCGGTGCAGCAGCGCGACCGTGCGCGCGGGATCGTCGCGTCCCAGGAACTTCTTCTTGCCCTCGAGCGGGCTCTGCTCGGCATGGGTGAGCACGGTCTCGAGGTTGACGATGTTGCGCCGCCCGGCCGCGAAGAACGGCGCCACCGGGTCCACGAAGCGTTCCGGCGCGTTTTGCAGGCGCTCCAGCGGCTCGCGCCGCTGCGGCCGTCGGGCCCAGTCCGCCAGGTAGGTGTCGCCGAGGCTGAAGTCGCCCCCGAGGCAGAGCTTCATCTATCCTTCCCCGCTCAGTCGTCGACAACGCGATCACGGCGACGCGCCCGGGCCCCGGCCGGGCGCCGAAAGACACGCAACGGAACGCGAGGCCATGAGGCTCACCGTCATTGTAACCACCTACAACTCGCCGGCCTGGCTGGAGAAGGTGCTGTGGGGCTACAGCGCCCAGGATCACGGCGACTTCGAGATCATCGTCGGCGACGACGGCTCCACCGACGAGACCGGCGCGCTGCTGACGCGCATGCGCGCCGAGACCGGCATGGACATCCGCCACGTCTGGCAGCGCGACGACGGCTTCCGCAAGTGCCGCATCCTCAACAAGGCCATCCTGCACGCGCGCAGCGAGTACCTGGTGTTCACCGACGGCGACTGCATCCCGCGCCGCGACTTCCTCGCCGAGCACGTGCGCCATGCCGCGCCCGGCCACTTCCTGTCGGGCAGCTACTGCAAGCTGCCGATGGCCACCAGCGAGGCCATCACGCGCGACGACATCCTCGCCGGCCGCTGCTTCGACATCGATTGGCTGCGCGCCCACGGCCTGCCGCGCAACCGCAAGAATCTCAAGCTGGCCGCGCCGCCCTCGCGGGCCGGGCTGCTCAACCGCCTGACCACGGCGCGCTGCAACTTCAAGGGGTCCAACGGCTCGGTCTGGCTGGCCGATGCCATGAAGGTGAACGGCTTCGACGAGCGCATGGCCTGGGGCGGGCTCGACCGCGAGTTCGGCGTGCGCCTGCGCAACGCCGGCGTCAAGCCGCGCCACGTCCGCTACAACGCCATCTGCGTGCACCTCGATCACAGTCGCGGCTACCGCGACGAGGCCATGGTGCGCGCCAACAAGCAGTGGCGCGTCGACGTGGCGCGCAGCGGGCGCATCGAGACCGACCGCGGCATCCGGCAGCTGGTCGACGACGGCTACGAGGCCGCCGCCTGATGCCCGCCATCCCATTCCCGACACCGGAGTCCGCCGCATGAGCGCCGAGTCCACCAGCAAGCGCCTCCGCCGCTTCCGCACCGGCGGAGCGGTGCTCTTCCTCGGCAGCATCCCGGTCTTCTGGCTGCTCGGGCCGGCCGCGGCCTATACCCTCGGCGTGCTCGGCGTGGCGGCCTATCTCTACGCGCGCGACCGCGTCACCCGCGAGCAGTACCGCACGCTGCGCGCCCAGCACGAGGCCGCGCTCGACGCGCGCCGGGTCATCGATCACGGCGCCTTCCCGCTGCCGCGCGCCGGCGGCTGGGCGGCTTCCTCGGATCTGCTGGCGCTGCTCGGCGAGCTGACGCTGGCGCGGCGCCCCGCGCATATCGTCGAGCTCGGCAGCGGCCTGTCGACGGTGTTCCTCGCCGAGCTGTTGCGCCGGCACGGCCGGGGCCGCATCACCAGCATCGACCACGAAGCGCACTACGCCGAGCAGACCCGCGAGCGTCTGCGCGCGCGCGGGCTGGATGACCTGGTCACGGTGGTCTGCGCCCCCATCGCCGAGCAGGCCGTCGACGGCCAGCGCTATCCCTGGTACGACGCCGGGGCGCTGGGCGATGTCACCGACATCGACCTGCTGCTGGTGGACGGGCCGCTGGCCTCCTCGGCCAGCCGCAGCCGCTATCCGGCGGTGCCGATCCTGTGGGAGAAGCTGTCGCCGCGCGCCACCATCGTCATGGACGATGCCGACCGCGCCGACGAGCGCGCCATCGTCGCGCAGTGGTCGGCGGCCTATCCGCTCGATGTCGCCTGGCACCGCCTGGAGAAGGGCGCGGCCGTGCTCACGCGGCGCGACTGAGCACGCTCAGCGGCGCAGGGTGCGGCGCACCCACAGCTCGAAGTTGTTCCGCTTCTTGAGCCAGCTCAGCCCTTCCAGCGGATCGTAGGTCCACGGCGGCGGCAGCGCGTCGTCGCGCGTGCGCAGGAACTGCTCGGCGGTGGGCAGCACCTCCGGGTCGCGCCCGCGCAGGGCCGCGATCCCGTCCCCCGTCATCTCGGCGAAGGGAAAGAAGCCGCAGGCGCGGCGCTGCTCGGCAATGCGCAGCGCGCGCGTCTTGCGCTTGCCGCGGTAGGCCGGGCCGTTGGGCAGCCACATCAGGAAGGGCGCGAACAGCGTGCCGAGGCTCTCGAAGTGCGCGGCGGCCTGGCGCTGGTTGGCGGGCTCGCCCTCGAGGAAGCGCCAGTCGTGCGCCTGCAGGCGCGACAGCTGCGTGATGGCGACGTCGGCGTAGTGGATGCCGGCGCCCTGGCGGCGCTCGGCGCGGATGTAGCTGCCCGAATCGGGGTCGAAGCGCAGGCGCTCGGGGTCGCGCCGGCGCGGCCGGCCCTTGTCGAACTGCGGCAGCAGAAAGCCCGCCCGCGGGCGCGCCGCGAAGTACTGCGCGATGGCGGCATGGTCGGTCGGCGTGACCGGCCGCACCACCTGCATGTCGTCCTGCACGAAGCAGACCGTGTCCTCGCCGTCGGCCAGACCGGCCTCGCAGGCGGCCTGCATGTTGGCGTAGAGGCCGCCGAGCTTGTGCCGCGAGTCGTGGCCGCGCACCACCACCTCGTGGTCGCGCGCGAGTGCGTCGAGCACGCGCCGGGTGGCATCGTCGGTGCTGGCGTCGTCGTAGACCGCCACGCGGCAGTCGGGCGCGCAGCGCGCGATCGAGTCCACGCAGTTGGCGAGGAACTCGGCGCGGTTGAAGGAGAAGACGTAGAACTTCACGGTCGCCGGTGGCCGGCGAGGCGCTCGCCCAGCCAGGACTTGGCGCGGCGGATGGCGCCGCGCAGCCGGCTGCTGGCGCGGTCCTCGCGGTAGCGGCCCTTGAAGACGTGGCGGATGCGGTAGACGCCCGGCACATCGATGCCGTTGCCGCCGGTGCCCAGCAGCCAGCGGAAGGCGCGATCCTCGTAGGCCTTGCAGAAGTGGTCGGCCGGCGTCTGGTAGAGGCGCAGGGTCGGACAGTAGCCGCAGGCGCGTGCAACGTCGCCGTGCGTGATCTGCATGGGGCCGGTGGCGCGCTTCAGGGTCTTGACCGCGAACTGGCTGTCGTCGATGTCCACCAGGCGCGGCTCGGCGCCGCGCACCAGCATCGGGTCGTCCTCGGCCAGCAGCGGCGTGATGCGCTCCTCGCGCGGGAAGAGCAGCGCATCCCGGCGGCCCTGCAGCGCCCGCGCCAGCGCGTCGAGACAGCCGGCGCGGAACATCACGTCGCAGTCGGTGAACCAGATCCAGTCGGCATCGGTCTGCTGCGCGGCGAGATTGCGGCCGATGCCGCGGCGGAAGAGCTGCTCCCTGGGCAGCTCGCGCCAGTTCCAGGTCACACCCGGCACGTGCTGATCGGCGAAGTAGGCGAGCAGCGCTTGCGTGCGGGTGTCCTCGGGCGCGTGGAACACGGTCATCGTGACCGCCAGCCGCTCGGGCGGGAACTGCACCAGCGAGCTGAGCTGATAGGCCAGGAAGTGGCTGTAGTTCCAGCAGTGACTGACGATCTCCAGCGTCAGCGGCCCCTCGCGCGCCGCGCGTGCCGCCGGCGGTGGCGGCGGCGCCGCGAACCAGCGCGCGGGCAGCCAGCCGCCGGCCGCGAAGCGCAGGAACCAGCTCTGCAGCTGCTGACGCCAGGCGGTCGGGATCATCGCGGCGCTCCGCACGGGATCGGCGCCGGACGGCATCGGGCAGGGGCGGCGGGGGGCGGGATCAAGCCGGGCACGGATCGCGGGGTGAAGGGGGCGGCCAATGTAGCGCAGCCGTGCGCGTGTCGGGCTGTCCTGCGCGGGTCCACGAGCTCATCGCGGTGCCGGTGCGGCATCGGCGACGGCGTCGCGCAGCGGCGCGGCCAGGGAGCGGACGGCACGCGCGGCGGCGCCGGCATCGTGCTCCGGGTTCAGGCGCGACCATTCCGGGTGCGCTCGCGCGCGCAGGACCGCGCGCCGCACGGCGTCGGAAGGCCAGCCGTCCGCGGTGACCGGCGCCAGTGCCTGCTGACTGGCGTGACCCCGCCGCAGCAGCGCGAGCAGCAGCTGCGTCTGGCGGGTCGCCAGGACGGCCAGCGTGGTGGTGTCCGTGACGATGGTCTGGCGGCCGCGCAGCCGGTCCAGCCAGTCGCGCCCGACGTTCTCGCCCGCGCCCACCAGCGCGCCCACGCCGGCGCCGACGAGTGTGCCGGCACCCAGGCTCAGTCCGCCGGTGAGGGCGTCGACGCCGAAGCCGGCGACGCCGCCCGCGGCTGCCGCCGAGCCGGTGCGGATGCCGAGCACGCGCGCGCTCTCGGGGTCGAAGGGGTCGAGCACCCAGCGGCCCTCGTGCAGCGGCAGATCGGGCGGCCGGTAGGCGCCGAGCTCGAAGGCGAAGGTGTCGAGCAGTCGGTCCACGCAGGCCTGCTCGATGCGGCACAGCTGATCGCGCAGCGCGGCGTGGGCAGCGCCGGTATCGGCCCCGGCTGCCAGACGCCGCCGCGCGCCGGCGGCGTCCACCAGCAGCTGCGCGATGGCGTGGCAGGCATCGTCGATCTGCGCACGGCGCTGCTCGGCGCGGAAGGCGTTCAGGCGCGCGATGCGCGGGCGCTCGGTCTCGATCAGCGCTGCCAGCTTCTCGAACAGGCGCGTCTCGGCGTGCAGGTCGAAGACCACGGTGTCGAATTCCGCCAGCACGTGCAGGCCGCTGCGGGCGAGCTGCGCGCGCCAGCGCTCGGGCTCGGCATCGGCGGCGGCGACGAAGTTGAGCACGGGCAGCAGCGGGCGGCCGCAGTCCGCGAGCAGGCGGAGCTCGGCGCGGTGCTTGGCCAGCACCGGCTCGCGTGCGTCGATGACGTAGAGCGCCGCGTCCACCCGCAGCATCTGGCGGAGCACCTTGGCTTCCTGCTCGAAGCGCCCCGCGTCGTGATCGCCGGCGACGAAGGCCTCGATGCGGCTCACCGGGTCCTCGGCGGGGCTGCCGTCGGGCACCAGGTATCCGGCAAGGTCGACGGCGTCCTCCAGGCCGGGTGTGTCGAAGCAGCGCAGCACCGGCTCGTCCTCCGCGAGCAGCTCGATGGCGGCGACGCCGCGCGTCGTCGCCGGGCGGTCGGACACTTCGCCGAAGCCGCTGTCGCGCGCCAGCGTGCGCAGCAGCGAGGTCTTGCCGGTGTTGGTGTGACCGACCACCGCCACCTGCATGGGGTCGCGCCGACTCACGCGTCGCCGCCTTCGGCCGGCGGCCAGACACCCAGGGTCAGTCCGGCGTGCTCGGCCAGGCGCTGCCAGTCGGCGTGCCGCGCCGGCGGCACGGGGCCGGCCAGCAGCAGCACCGCGGGAGCGCCGGCCGCGTCGCGCAGCGCTTCCACCGCGTGCCGGTTGCCGCGGTCGGGCGTGGCGGCACCGCGCACGATGATGGCGAGGCCGCGCACCGTGTCGCGCTGCAGCTCGGCCAGCGCGCGCTCGCGGCTGTCGCGGTCGTCCACCGCGCCCAGCCAGATCCAGTCGGGCGGGAGGGGGTCAGCCGGACACTCCGTCTCCAGCGCCAGCGCGTGCAGGGCACCGGCGGGCAGCGCGACGCCGGCCGGCGCGGCCGCGACCGTCTCCGGTGCGGGCGGGGCATCGACCACGCGGGCCGTGCCGTGGTCGGGCAGCAGCCGGCTGCGCAGGCGCGCGTAGCCGGGCTGGTGCAGATCGTCGCTGCTCGCGCGCAGCGCCCGTCGCGCCAGCGCCAGCGTGACCAGCAGCGCCAGGGCCCGGGGCAGCACGCCGTAGACCATCACCGCCGCCAGCAGCCAGGCCGCCCAGGCCTCGCGCGCACCGTCGGGCATCGGTGGCCGCAGCGGCAGCGACTCGGCGCCCGCGAAGCCGAGCAGCGCCGGCACCGCCGAGAGCGCGTGCGCCCAGGCTGCCAGGGTTTCCGCGTCGAGCAGCGTGGTCTCCCAGCTCAGCGCATAGCTGCGCACGCTGAGCAGGATCAGCAGGGCGGCGCCGGTGCCGAGCGTATAGCCGAGCCAGGCGGCGTGGGCCACGCTCGCCGCGATCCAGCGGCCGCCGCGACCCAGCAGCAGCAGTCGCAGCGCGTCGCCCGCCGGTGTGGCGCGGTCGTCGAAGTGACGCGCGATCAGCGCCGACAGCGCGCTCGTCGCGCCGCCTCCGCGCAGCATCGGCAGCAGCGCCAGCCACAGCAGCAGCGTCGCGAGACTGGGGCCGACCACCACCAGCAGCGCGAGCGGCAGGCTGACCGGATCGGCGCTGCCGAGGGCACCGCCGGCAGCGAGGATGCCGGCAATGCCGAAGGCTGCCACCAGCGCGCCGGTGGCGGCCATCAGCACGATGCGCGCGCGTCGCAGCCCGGCGCGCAGCGGGCCGCAGTCGGGCAGGCGTCGCGCGCGGTGCGCGATGCGCGCCTGCAGCGGCCCTCCGGCTGCACGCGCCGCGGCGTCGGCCTCCATCGAATCGGCAGGATGGCCGGCGCATTCCTCGCGCCACCGAACCAGTTCCATCAGCAGGCGGTCGGAAACGGGGATGCGGGGACGCCGGGCGAGCATGCCGCGACTATACAAAAGCGACGGCGCGATGCCGTTCCACGGCGCCCGGACGTTTTGCCGGCCGGTAATGCCGCTGCCACCGATGTTTCGGTAGTCTGCCGACAGAGGCGTGCCGGTCCGGTAGCGCGGTCCGGCCAACAAGCGATGGATCCACGAACCGGAGGCGTGCCATGCCCGCTCTCAAGATCAACGGCGAGACGCACGACGTCGCGGTCGATTCCGACACCCCGCTGCTGTGGGTGCTGCGCGACGAGCTCGGTCTCACCGGCACCAAGTACGGCTGCGGCATCGCGCAGTGCGGTGCGTGCACCGTGCACGTCGGCGGCCAGCCGATGCGCTCCTGCTCGGCCCCGTTCAGCATCGCGCAGAACCAGGAAGTCACCACCATCGAGGGCCTGTCCTCGAAGACCGCGAAGGCGGTGCAGGCGGCCTGGGTGGCGCTCGACGTCGTGCAGTGCGGCTACTGCCAGTCGGGGCAGATCATGTCCGCGGTGGCGCTGCTGGAAGGCAACCCGGCACCCAGCGACGACGATATCGACAACGCCATGGCCGGCAACATCTGCCGCTGCGCGACCTATCAGCGCATCCGCGCCGCCATCCATCGCGCCGCCGAGCAGCTCGCGGCCTGAGGAGGACGCCATGCACTTCTCCGACCCCGCCCGCATCGTCGCCGCAGAGCCTGCCGCCGCGCTCGGGCGCCGCGACTTCCTCAAGGGCACGGCCGCCGCCGGCCTCGTGCTCGGCCTGCATCTCGCGCCCGCCGGCCGCGCGCATGCCGCCGATACCGCCGACACCGCGGGCGAGGCCTTCGCACCCAACGCCTTCGTGCGCGTGTCGCCCGACAACACCGTGACCCTGGTCATCAAGCACCACGAGATGGGACAGGGCGTGACCACGGGCCTGAGCACCATCCTCGCCGAGGAGCTCGACGCCGATCTCACCGCGGTCCGCGCCGAGTACGCGCCGGCAGATGCCGAACGCTACGGCAATCTCGTCATGGGCGGCATGCAGGGCACCGGCGGGTCCACCGCCATCGCCAATTCCTGGATGCAGATGCGCAGAGCCGGCGCCACCGCCCGCGCCATGCTGGTGGCGGCCGCTGCCGAGCGCTGGGACGTCCCGGCGTCGGGCATCGTTGTCAGCAAGGGAGTCGTCAGCGCCGGCGAGCGCTCGGCCACGTTCGGCGAGCTCGCCGAGGCGGCGGCGCAGCAGGCCGTACCCGGGGAGGTCGCGCTCAAGGATCCGTCGCGCTTCGTCTACATCGGCAAGCGCGACGTGCACCGCCTCGACTCGAAGGGCAAGACCGACGGCACGGCCACCTACGGCATCGACGTGCAGCTGCCGGGCCTGCTCACCGCGGTCATCGCGCGGCCGCCGGCCTTCGGCGCCACGCTCAGGTCCTTCGATGCAGCCGAAGCGAAGAAGGTGAACGGCGTCGAGGCCGTGCTCGAGATTCCCGAGGGCGTCGCGGTGGTCGCGACCGGCATGTGGCCGGCGATCAAGGGGCGCAAGGCCCTGGAGATCGAGTGGGATCTCTCGACGGCCGGGCCGGCCTCGAGCGAGGCACTGTACGAGCAGTACGAGAAGCTGGCCGATGCGCCCGGAACCGCGGTCACCAGCTCGCAGGATACCGAGCCGGGACTGGCGGGTGCGGCGACCACGATCGAGGCCGGCTTCCGCTTCCCGTACCTCGCGCACGCGGCGATGGAGCCCATGAACGGCGTCGCGTGGCTGCGCGACGGCCGGCTCGAGACCTGGGCCGGGCACCAGTTCCCGTCCATCGATCATCCCTATGCGGCAGAGGCGGCCGGGCTCGATGTCTCGAAGGTCGAGCTGAACACGCTGATCTCCGGCGGCAGCTTCGGGCGCCGCGCCAACGGCTGGGCCGATTTCACGGTCGAGGCCGTGCACGTGGCGCGCGCGCTCAAGGAACAGCACGACCGCGAGGATCCGGTGCGCGTGCAGTGGACCCGCGAGGACGACACGCAGGCCGGTCTCTACCGGCCGCTCTACGTGCACCGTGCCCGCATCGGGCTCGACGCGGACGGCAACATCGCCGGCTGGCGGCACACCGTCGTCGGGCAGTCGATCATGGCCGCCACCGAGGCGATGGCCGGCATGATCCACAACGGCGTCGACGAGTCCTCGGTCGAGGGCGTGTCGCCGACCCCCTACGCCATCCCGGCTTTCTCGGTGGCACTGCACTCGCCCGAGCAGCCGGTGCGGCCGCTGTGGTGGCGCTCGGTGGGTCACACCCACACCGCCTATGCCATGGAAACCCTGATGGACGAGCTCGCCGAGGCCGCCGGCAGGGATCCGGTCGAATTCCGGCTGGCGCTGCTCGGGGACGCGCCGCGCGTGGCCGGTGTGCTGAAGCTGGCCGCCGACAAGGGTGGCTGGAGCGAACCAGCACCCGAGGGCCGCGCGCGCGGCATCGCCGTGCACAAGAGCTTCAGCAGCTACGTCGCCGAGGTGGCCGAGGTCAGCATGGTCGACGGCATGCCGAAGGTGCACCGCGTGACGGTTGCCGTGGACTGCGGGGTGCCGATCAATCCCGACCAGATCGCCGCGCAGATGGAGGGAGGCGTCGGCTTCGCGCTGGCCGCTGCTCTCTACGGCGAGATCGGCATCGAGGATGGCAAGGCGCAGCAGGCCAACTTCGACCGCTACCAGGTCCTGCGCATGTCCGAAATGCCGCAGGTGGACGTGCACATCGTGCCGTCGCAGGAAGCGCCCACCGGCGTCGGCGAACCGGGCGTGCCACCGCTGGCGCCGGCGGTGGCCAATGCGGTCCATCGCCTTACCGGCAAGCGGGTGCGCCGGCTGCCCTTCGCGCGCGCCGGGCTCGGGTCCGCCTGATGCCGGATTCGGCCACCAGCGGCGATCCGCCCGCGCTCACCGACTGGCCGGACTGGCCCGAGTACGGGCTGGTCGACGACCTGCTGCCGGTGCTGGAGCGCTGGTCGGCGGCGGGGCGACGCTTCGCGCTCGCGACGCTGGTGGAGATCGCGGGCGCATCGCCGCGGCCGCTGGGGGCCGAGATGGCCATCGACGAGCGCGGCGAGTGCGCCGGCTACGTCTCCGGCGGCTGCGTCGAGGCCGAGGTCGCGCGCGAAGCGCTGGGCGTGCTCGCGGATGGCGAACCCCGCCTGCTCGACTACGGCGCCGGCAGCCCGGCGCTGGACATCCAGCTCACCTGCGGCGGCCGCATCGGCATTCTGGTGCGAACGCTCGACGATGCCGCCGGCCACGTCGCGGCCCGGCGTGCCGCGCGCGACGCCCGCCGCGTGCACAGCGAGCGCCTGACGTGGGACATCGGCGGGCGCGCCGGCGTCTTCGACCAGCACTATCCGCCGCCCACGCGGCTGGTGGTGGCCGGGGGCGATCCGGTGACCCTGGCGCTGGCGCGGATGGGCACCGCGCAGGGGTTCGATGTCGTGCTGCTGCGTCCGCGCGGTCCCGAGCGTCCGCCGGCCGGCATCCCGCTGGCCGGCTATGACCGGCGCCCCGTCGAGACCGCCCTCGCCGGGCTCGCGCTGGACCCCTGGTGCGCGGTCTACACGCTGACCCACGACATCGATATCGACCACGCCGTGCTGCTGCACGCGCTGCGCTCGCCGGCCTTCTGCGTGGGCGCGCTGGGCAGTCGCAGCAAGGCGGCGGTGCGCGTCGAGCGCCTGCGCGCGGACGGGATCGACGAGGCGCGATTGTCGCGCCTGCACACCCCGGCCGGCCTGCCCATCGGCGGCAGGAGCCCGCAGCAGATCGCGCTCTCCATCGTCGCGCAGGTGGCGGCCGAGGGTGAAGCCGCGCACGCCGTGCCCGCGACCCCAGCGTGACGCGCGTCGCCGCCGTCGTGCTGGCGGGAGGCCGCGGGCGGCGCTTCCGCGGCGACAAGCTGCGCGCCGCCTTCCGCGGCCGGCCGCTGGTGCTCTGGGCGCTGGATGCTGCGGCGCGCTCGCGGGCCGCGCCGGTCATCGTGGTGACCGGGCATCGCGCAGGACCGCTGCGGCGCTGCATCCGCGCGCGCTGGCGGCACCCGGTCCGCATGGCGCACAACCGGCACCATGCCGCCGGCATGGCGAGCTCGCTGCGGCGCGGGCTGGCGGCCGTGCCGGCGGACTGCGCCGGTGCGGTGATCGTGCCGGCCGACATGCCCGGTCTGCGCGCGCGCGACATCGATGCGCTGATCGCCGCCTTCCGGCCCGGTGACGAAGCGGTGGTGCCGGTCGCCGGTGGCCGGCGCGCCAACCCGGTGCTGATCGCGCGCGCGCAGTTTCCGGCGCTGCAGCGGATGACCGGCGATCGCGGTGGTCGGGGCGTGCTGGCCGCCGCGGCCGGCGTGCGCGAGATCCCCGGACGCGCGGCGACGTTGCACGATGTCGACACGCCGGCCCAGCGCCGGCGACTCGCACGCCGCCGCTAGCGCACGGTCGCGCGGCGCGCTGCATGATGGGCGGCGTTCCCCATCGTGCGCAGGGCTCCCCCATGCAGTACTGGCTCTATCTCGCGCTGGCCATCGTCAGCGAGGTGGTCGCGACCTCGGCGCTGCGCGCCACCGACGGTTTCACGCGCCTGTGGCCGTCGCTGATCGTGGTGGTCGGTTACGGCGCCTCGTTCTACTTCCTGTCGCTGACGCTGCGCGTCATCCCGGTGGGCGTGGCCTACGCCATCTGGTGCGGCGCCGGCATGGCCCTGATCGCGCTGATCGGCTGGCTGGTGCTCGGCCAGAAGCTCGACACGGCGGCGCTGGTCGGCATCGGTTTCATCACGGTCGGGGTGGCGGTGATCTACCGCTACTCGACCACGGTGGCGCACTGAGCATGACCGCAGCGCTGGAGGCCCTGCTCGGGCGTACGCGAGCCTGCACCCTGTGCCGTGAGCGGTTGCCGCACGAGCCGCGCCCGGTCCTGCAGGCGGGAAGCGGGGCGCGCATCCTGGTCGCCGGGCAGGCGCCCGGCCGGCGCGTGCATGCCAGCAGGCGCCCCTTCGACGATCCCAGCGGCGATCGTCTGCGCGCCTGGATGGGGGTCGACCGCGCCACCTTCTGGGACGCGCGACGCGTGGCGATTCTGCCCATGGGGTTCTGCTTCCCGGGCAGCGGCGCATCCGGCGACCTGCCGCCGCGTCCCGAATGCGCCCCGGCGTGGCGCACGCCGCTGCTCGCGCTTCTGCCGGACATTTCGCTGACCCTGGTCATCGGGCGCTACGCGCAGGACTGGCATCTCGATACCGTCGGCGCATCGGTCACCGACACCGTGCGTGATTGGCGGCGCCGCTGGCCGGCGGTGGTGCCGCTGCCGCATCCCAGTCCGCGCAACAACCGCTGGCTGCGCACCAATCCGTGGTTCGAGAGCGAGGTGCTACCCCGATTGCGACAGCGGATCGCGGCGCTGCTGGCAGAGCCCGGCGTCGCTGCGTGAGCGCGCTGCCGGTCAGTGCGCGGATGCCGGGCGCGACGGTCGCCACTGCACGAGGACGACGCCCAGCGCGGTGACCGCCAGCGCCACCCAGTCGGTAGCGATGACCGCGTCGCCGAAGGCCAGCCACGCCATCACCATGGTGACCGGCGGTCCGAAGTAGAACAGGCTGGCGACGCGGGTCGCGTCGGCCAGCGCGAGCAGCCGCCACATCAGCGCGTAGGCGCCCAGCGACACCGCGAAGGTGACCCAGCCGAGCGCGGCGATGAAGGGCGGGGTCCACTGCGTCGCGAAATCCTCCATCCACCACGCCGGCAGCATCAGGGCCAGCGCGGAGCCGCCGCACTGGTAGAGCAGGAGCGTGGCCATGGGCAGAGCCTGTCCCGAGTGCGCGCGCAGCCGCTGCGCCAGACTGGCAATGGTGATGGCCACCACCGACCCGAAGGGCAGCAGATAGCCCCACACCGGCGCGTCGCCGCCCGCCTGGATGCGTGCCACCACCGCGATCGCCACCCCGCAGAAGCCGGCGGTGAGGCCGGTCCACTGCAGCGGACTGGTGCCCTCCCCGGTGACGGCGCCGGACAACGCGCCGGTGAGCAACGGCTGCAGCGCGACCACCAGCGCGACGATGCCGGCCGGTACCTCCACCGCAATCGCACCGAGCGCGCAGCCCAGCCACACCGCGTGCGCCAGTATCCCGGTCCAGGTCGCGTGCAGTGCCTCGACGCGACCCGGCCAGAGCGGGCGCACGAACAGCGCCACCCACGCCAGCAGCACCGCGGTCAGCGCGAGATAGCGCCAGAACAGGAGGGTCAGCGGCCCCGCATACGGCAGGCCGTACTCGGCACCGATGAACCCCGAGTTCCAGAGCAGGACGAAGGCGCCGGACAGGATGGCGTAGCGGGCGGCGGGCTTCATGGGGCGCGAGGATAGCCGCTGTGGCGGGTCGCGGGGGTGCGTGTCCAGACCGGCCCCGGCGCGGGGAGGGCGCACGGCGGTGCCGCGGTGCGCGATAATCCGGCTTCTTCGAGCGACCCGAGAACGGCGCGCGGCGGCCTGCAGCTCTGGCGCAGGCTGCGGAGCCATGCCGCGGGCGGCAACGGTCTGCGCATCAGGGAGGATGCGAATGTCCAGCGGATTCAAGCGCGTGGTCGTCAACCGAGCGACGCAGCGGCTGATTCCCTTCTACCGGCGCTATCCGTTCACCAGCCCGGTATCGATCTGCAGTGCGGACGATCGCGGTTGCGTGGAGTTCGAGCTCGGCTTCTTCTGCAACCGCATACCGAAGGCTGCCAACTCGTCGGTGATGACGGCGCTGGCGCACTTCAAGCGCGGTCATCCGGTGCCGTCCAAGGAAGCCAAGAAGCTGTTCCGGACGCCGGCCGCGCTGTCGCCCACGGAGGTGGCCCGTTTCGACCGGCTCTTCAAGTTCGCCATGGTGCGCAATCCCTTCGCGCGCACGCTGTCCGCCTATCTCGACAAGGTCGAGCGCAAGGCGAGGATGCACGACCGGTCCAGCCGCTTCGAGGATTTCGTGACCTACCTGGAGAACGACGGGCTCTACCGGAACGCGCACTGGGCACCGCAGACCGCGCTGCTGCTGCTGCCACCCGAGCGCTTCGACTTCTTCGGCAAGGTCGAGCGCTACGCCGAGGACTGGGCGCAGGTGCTGCGCGGGCTGCAGGGACTGGAGCCGGGCACGGCATCGACACCGGGCATCTTCGACAATGCCACCGGCGCCAACGACAAGCTCGCGCGCTACTACACGCCGGAGCTGGCCGAGCGCGTGGCGCGGCTCTATCGCGCCGACTTCGCGGCCTTCGGTTACGACGCCGGCGCGCTGCCGGTGGCGGCCGTGGCGCAAGCCGGGTAGCCGCCGGCGCACCGGTAGAATGGGGGCCTACCTCGCGGCCTCCCACCATGCAGGATTTCGACCCGCGCGTTCTCACCGCCGACCTCAACGATGCCCAGCGCGACGCGGTGACGGCGCCGCCGGCGCATCGCCTGGTGCTGGCCGGCGCCGGTTCCGGGAAGACGCGCGTGCTCACCCACCGCATCGCCTGGCTGGTCGCCGCCGAGGGGGTGTCGCCGCATTCGGTGCTGGCGGTCACCTTCACCAACAAGGCCGCCGCCGAGATGCGCGGCCGCCTCGAGGAACTGCTCGACATTCCGGTGCGCGCGCTCTGGGTCGGGACCTTCCACGGCATCGCCCACCGCATGCTGCGCCTGCACTGGAAGGATGCCGGACTGACGCAGAACTTCCAGATCCTGGATGCCGACGACCAGCTACGCCAGGTCAAGCGCGTGCTGCGCGGCCTCGACATGCCCGAGGACCGCTGGCCGCCGAAGACCGTCACCGGCTGGATCAACAAGCAGAAGGAGGACGCGCTGCGGCCCGAGGACATCGGTGACGGCGGCGACATGGCGCAGCGAATGCTGGTGCGCGCCTACAGCGCCTACCAGCGGACCTGCGACGACAACGGGCTGGTCGATTTCGCCGAGCTGCTGCTGCGCGCCTTCGAGCTGCTGCGCGACAACGCCGAGCTGCAGGCGCACTATCACGGCCGCTTCCGCCATCTGCTGGTGGACGAGTTCCAGGACACCAACACGCTGCAGTACCGCTGGCTGCGCCTGCTCGCCGGCGACGCCGGCATCGTGTTCTGCGTGGGGGACGACGATCAGTCGGTCTACTCGTGGCGAGGCGCCAGAGTCGAGAACATGACCAAGCTCCAGCGCGACTTCTCCGGTCTGGAAGTCGTGCGCCTGGAGCAGAACTACCGCTCCACCGGCGTCATCCTCAACGCCGCCAATGCGCTCATCGGCCACAACGTCGAGCGCATGGGCAAGAACCTGTGGACCGACGCCGGCGAGGGCGAGCCCATCCAGGTCTACACCGCCTTCAACGATCTCGACGAGGCCGACTTCGTGGTCGGACGCCTGGCCTCGGAGTCGGCCAGGGGGCGCGCCTATACCGAGATGGCGATCCTCTATCGCACCTCGGCGCAGTCGCGCGTGCTGGAGGAACGCCTGGTGCAGTCGCGCATTCCGTACCGCATCTACGGGGGGCTGCGCTTCTTCGAGCGCATGGAGATCCGCGACACCTTGGCCTGGATGCGGCTGCTGTCGAACCGCGACGACGACACCGCCTTCGAGCGCGCCGTCGGCACGCCGCCGCGCGGCGTCGGCGCCACCTCGATGGAGAAGCTGCGTGTCGCCGCGCGCGACGCCGGGACCAGCCTGTGGGGCGCGGCCGAGCATGCCGAGAGCGCGCTCGGGCGCACCGCCTCCAAGCTGCGCGCGTTCACGCAGCTCATCGAGCAGCTCGCCGGCGAGTCGGCGACCACGCCGCTGTCGAAGATGATCGAGCGCGTCATCGTGGTGGCCGGCCTGCGCGAGCACTACCGCAAGGAGAAGGGCGAAGCCGGCGCGGCGCGACTCGAGAACCTCGACGAGCTCATCTCGGCGGCGAAGGCCTTCGAGGGCGACGATGTCGTGCTCGAGGGCATGGATCCGCTCACCGCCTTCCTGACCCACGCCGCGCTCGAATCCGGCGAGCAGCAGGCCGGCGAAGGGACCGACTGCGTGCATCTGATGACCCTGCATTCCGCCAAGGGCCTGGAGTTTCCGCTGGTCTTCCTGGTGGGCGCCGAGGAGGGCCTGTTCCCGCACCAGCGCGCGGTCAACGAGGGCAGCCTCGAGGAGGAGCGCCGCCTCTGCTACGTCGGCATCACCCGCGCCCGGGAACAGCTCACCATCAGCCACGCCGAATCGCGCCGCCTGCACGGCGTGCCGCAGGTGTGCGCACCCAGCCGCTTCCTCCGCGAGCTGCCAGGGGAATGCGTGCAGGAGCTGCGGCCGCGGGCCGGCATCCTGAAGCCGCGACTGGCCGGTCGCTTCGCCGACTCGGCCCCCGCCCCCGCCGCCGACCGCTCGCGGCCGCTGGTGTCGGACGCGCCACCACCGTCCAGCGGGCTCTATCTGGGTGCGCGCGTGCGCCACGCGCGCTTCGGCGAGGGCACCGTCACGGCCTTCGACGGCGAGGGCGACCGCGCCCGCGTCGAGGTCGCCTTCGCCGACGGCGGCAGCAAGTGGCTGATCGCGTCGATGGCGAAGCTCGAGCCGTTGTAGGCGCGCCGCTCCTCGTGCTCCGCGTTCGGGAGGCGGGGTGGAAACGCCCCGCCGGTGCGTCACGGCGTTGCCGGCGAGCCGCATAATCGGTGCGGTCCCGTTCACGCGCATCGGCTTCCATGAACCATCCGCTATGGCTGCTCGCAGCGGTCGCTGCCGTCGTTGCCTTGATGATCTGGCAGCGCGCGCGGCGGCGCCGCGCGCTGGACGAGCAGCAGGTGGCGCGGTGGCTGGACGCCGACCTGCCCTGGCGCGCCTGGCTGGACGATGCGCAGCGCGCGCGGCATCTTGCGCACACGCGCCGGCTGGTGCGGCGCGTGCACTTCCACGGCTGCGCCGGTCAGGAGGTCGACGCGCGCATGGCGGTGACGATCGGCGGCCTTGCCGCGCTGCTGACACTGCGCGCGCGCAGCCCGATGCCGAATCTGCACGCAGTGCTGGTCTACCCCGGACCCTTCTGGGTGCCGCAGGATCGGCCCGACGAGGACGGGCTGGTGGACGACGAGGTCGAGGTGCTGCACAGCGGCCTGTCCGAGGACAACGGCCGGGTGCTGCTCTCCTGGGACGACATCCGCCAGGCGCTGGCCGGCGCCGAGCACAACGTGGCGGTGCACGAATTCGCGCATCAGCTCGACGCCCTTTCCGGTGGCGAAGGGGCGCCCGCAGGGGCTCCGGCCGAGCGCTGGTCGCAGGTCATGCACGACGCCTGGACAGCCTTCGAGCGCCATCCCTCGTCGGTGATCGATGACTATGCGCTGGAGGGGCCGGCCGAGTTCTTCGCGGTGGCCGTGGAGGCCTTCTTCCAGCGTCCGGCCGTGCTCGCCGCGGAGCACCGCGCCCTGCACGATCTGCTGGCGCGCTACTTCGGGCTGATGCCCGGGCACCTGCCCTTCGCCTAGCGCTCAGGCCACCCGCGGCAGCTCCGGTGTCGCGGGCGCCGATGGCTCCGGAGCGCCCCAGTCCTCCGGCATGAGGGGCGGCAGCCCCCACCTGGCGCGGGCGCTGTCGCAGCGCGGGTTGTGCGCGCCGGTGCCGTCCTCGTAGGAGGGCGGGAAGTCGCGGCAGACGCTGGAGCGGCGCGGATGGATCGTGCAGCGCACCGATCCGCCGATGTCGCCCATCAATGCCACGCAGCGCGGCGCGCTGCCTTCGGTGCCGCGCATGACACGCAGCTGCGGGGTCAGCTTGCGCGTCATCGCTACCGGCACGCCGTCGGGTGTGGCGTCGTCGGCCTCGGCCCAGTAGAACGAGGCGCGGAAGTGCGCACAGCAGGCGCCGCAGCGCAGGCAGGGGTGGTCAGCGCTCATCCTCGTTCGCCGATCGGGAACCGGCGGGCTGCCGGCGGAGTGCTTATAAGCCTGCCGGCGCGAGCGCGCAAGCGTTCCCCGCCGGGTGGTGCCCGGCGGGTCGGTCACTGCGGTCGGTGCTGCCGTTCCGTTGCGGAACGGGGCGTCCTGCCGGAGCGGGCAATCCGCCCTTCCCGGCCGCGGTGGCTACGAAGACGGCTTGTCGCCGGTCCAGGTCATGACGGCGCGCTGCTGGCCGCCATCGTCGACGGTGATGCTGCGCTCGACGGTCTGGTCGTCGAAGCGCGCCTCGATGGCGTAGCGGCCGGGCTGCAGGTCGGCGAAGAGCCAGGGGCCTTCCGTCGTCGTCTCCAGCACGGTCGCGCCGTCGGCATCGCGGAGGGTGACGGCAACGCCGGACACATAGGCGCTGTCGTCACGCTGCGCGTTGACGATCTTGAGCGGCCAGTCGCCGAAGCGCTCGGACATCGCCTCGCGCTCCGTCGAGCCGATGCCGCCGGTGACGAAGCGCACGTCGCCGGCGCTCTCCTGGACGGCCAGCACGTCGCCGCGGGCGGCGGTGGCGGGTTCGGCCGCCATCGCCGGAACGGCGATGGTCAGCGATGCGAGGGTGAGCAGGGAAAGCCTGTTCGTCATGATCATCTCCTGAAGCGAGCGGCACCGACGTTCAGTCGTCGACCGTGAACCCGATCTTCATCGATACCTGCCAGTGCCCGACGCGGTCGCCCTCGATGTGGCCGCGGATCTCGGTCACCTCGAACCATTTCATGTTGTGCACCGACTTCGCGGCACGGGCGACGCCCTTGCGCACAGCGTCGTCGATGCTGTCCTGGGATGAACCGACCAGCTCGGTGATCTTGTAGGTGTGGTCCTGTGCCATCGTCGTCTCCGGTTGGGATCAGTGCGGCCGGTCCGCGACCGACCGCACGGACAGTCAAACGCCGCGGGCCTGAATGCCCACTGCACGCGGATCAGACCGAGGGCCCCCAGGCCCGTGGGAAGTACTGGTAGAGCCAGGTCTCGGTCAGCGTGCGCTTGCCGTCATGGACGTGGCAGCGCAGATCCACCGGCTCGCTGCCCGCGACGCTCAGGTCGAACGCGGCCCGCCAGTGGTCGGTGCCGACGATCCTGAGCGCGTAGGGATTGGTGATCTCGCCACGCGACGCCTCGACCGCCACCGTGAGGTCATAGCGCTGCGCCATGTCGGCGAGCGGTCCGCCGGCGAAATCGATGACGAACTTGCGGCCGTCCGGATCGCGCGCCTCGTGCTGACCCGGCACGCCGGCGCGTCCGATGCGCGTGGCGCGCACCCGGGCCACCGACGGCGGATGGGGCTCGTCCGCCACCCAGTGCAGGCGGTAGTCGAAGCGCCATTCGCGGCCGGCCTCGGCGTCGGCGTCGGGGACCCAGTAGGCCACGATGTTGTCGTGGATCTCGTCGTCGGTGGGCAGCTCGACCAGCTGCACCTCGCCCCTGCCCCAGTCGCCCCTGGGCTCGATCCAGACGCCCGGGCGCCGGTCGTAGAAGACGCCGTCGTCCTGGTAGTGGTCGAAGTCGCGGTCGCGCTGCAGCAGCCCGAAGCCGCGCGGGTTGTCGTCGACGTAGCTGGTGGTCTGGACGTGCGGCGGGTTGTTCAGCGGGCGCCATATGCGTTCGCCTGCCCCGGTCCACAGTGCAAGGCCGTCGCTGTCGTGGATCTCGGGGCGCCAGTCGTCGCCGGTGCGATGGTTGGTCTCGCTGTACCAGTACATGCTGGTCAGCGGCGCGATGCCGAGCCGCGTCACGGCACGGCGCTGGAAGAGTTCAGCGCGCACGTCCATGGTGATGGCGTCGCCGCGCGCGCAGTCGAAGCGATAGGCACCGGTGACATGCTCGCCTTCCAGCAGCGCATGGATGCGGATGGCGCTGCCGTCCGAGGGCTGCTCCAGCCAGAAGGCGGTGAAGCGCGGGAACGATTCCGTCGTTCCCGGGACCGCGGTGTCCACCGCGATGCCGCGCGCGGACAGACCGTACTGCCCGAGCGGCCCCGCGCTGCGGAAGTAGCTGGCGCCCTGGAATGCAAGCCAGTCGGTCTCGCCGTCGGCATTCAGCACCCGGAAGCCGGCGAAGCCGAGGTCGTCGGGCAGCTGCTCCGACAGCCCCGTGGCCGCGGTGTCGAAGTAGCCCGGCGCATAGTGCACGCGGCGGGCGACGCCGTCCTCGACGACATGGACCGCCACCGGCTGCTTGGCGTAGCGCCCGAGGTGGAAGAAGGCCACCGGCGTGTCGCTCTCCGCCCACAGCGCGTTCCCGGAGCGGAAGGCGATCTTCTGATAGGTATCGTAGTCGATGCGGTCCAGCAGCTCGGGGACCTTTTCCGGCGACGGCCGCGCGGGTGCGGCAGCGAGGGCGCGGGCGCGCTGGCGGAGGCGCTCGAAGTCGAAGGGCCGGGCCGTGCCGAGCGTGCCGGCTTCCATTGCGGCGAGTGCGGGGCGGATCAGCGGCGCGGCCGGCAGCAGGGCGAGTGCGCGCAGCAGTGCGCGGCGATTCCGGAAAGCGGTCACGCGGGACCTCCTGCGATCGGGGCGGTTCGGATACCGGGCATTCAAGTCGAGGCAGCCTGAGCGGGGGCTGACCGGCGCCCGGCGGTCGCGACGCGCTATCCGGCCGTGCGGAAGCCCGGCGGCGGCAGGTCGCCCGGCCAGTCGGCGGCCGCCGCCTCCAGCACCTCCCGGGCGTGGCGATAGCCCGTCTCGATGGTGGCGTCCAGCGCATCCCACTGGAACATGCCCACATCCGCCACCGGCATGCGCACGAACAGGTCGGCGTGCTCGACGTTCTCCTTGAGCCGCAGGTCGCTGGTCAGCGTGGTCATGCGCATGAGGATCTCGGAGAGCTGCGGGCGCTTCGAGCGCTTGGCGTTGAGCAGCCCCTCCGGATCCGGACCATCCACGCCGGGCAGCGCGAGCTCGCCGCTGGCGCCGACGTCGCAGGCGATGACCGGGCCGCGGTCGAGCGCGTGCATGGCGTCCACCGGCACGCTGTTGACGACCGCTCCGTCCGCCAGCAGCTCCCCCCGGTAGACCACCGGCGGCGCGATGCCCGGAACCGCCATGCTCGTTCCCACCCATACCGCCAGTTCGCCGCGTCTGTGGATCTGCGGCTGGCCGCGGGTCAGATTCGTGGACACGCAGAAGAAGGGCAGCGGCAGATCCTCGATGAGCCCGTCCCCCAGTGTCCGGCGCAGCATGCCGAGGAACTTGCGGCCGCGGATCAGCGATACCCGCGGCAGCACCCAGTCGTTGAGGTGGTTCCGGGCGACGAAGGCGTCGTGACAGACATCGCGCATTTCGGCCGGTGTCAGGCCGCGCGCGTGCAGGGCGGCGATGAAGGCGCCCATGCTGGTCCCGCCCACCAGATCGATCGGGACGCCGGCCTCCTCGAGCGCCCGCAGCAGCCCGATGTGCGCGAAGCCGCGCGCGCCGCCGCCACCCAGCACGAGCCCCGTGGCGCGTCCCGCCACGTGCCGCGCCAGGCGCTGCAGTGCGCCGGCGTCGCTGCCGGGGCACTGGTGCAGGAACGCCGCGCTGCTCTCGGCGAGCAGCCGCGAGGCCGCCGACTGCTCGCCGCACGACACCAGCTCGCGCGGTGCCTCCGCGCCGGCCGTTGCCAGCGCCTGCAGCGTGTCGGTGTGCAATGGGCCGTCGCCCGCCACCAGCAGGATGCGGTCGGCCTGGCGGGCGGCGCGCAGGGTCCAGGGCTCGGGGACGCCGTCGGCGCTGAGCACGACGTGCGCGGCCTCCGATTCCCGTTCGTGCAGCCAGCCCACCAGTCTGGCGTTGGGGCTGCCCGAGTCGAAGCGCGCCTGCGCCGCGCCCGGGCCCAGGTCGCGATCGACGGCCGCCCGGTCGATCAGCGGCACGTGCCCGTCCAGCACCGCCGCGAGCGCTGCCGCGAGGCGGCGCGCGAGGCCGTTCTCGTCGGCATCCTCGGTCAGCGGCAGCACCGCCACGGCGTGCGTCCGGCTGGTGCGGCGCGTGCGTCCGGGGTCGCGCAGACGCTCGACGATCTTGCGCCAGAGGGCGCGTTCGGCGGCCTCGCTCTGGCTGATGATGCGGCGGAAGGTGACGGCGTCGAAGCGCAGCAGGAGGGTGTCGCGCAGTGCCACCGCCGCGGCCATGCGCGGCTCGCCGGTGAGCACGCCGATTTCGCCGACCAGGTCGCCGACGGCGACCTCGTGCGGGTCGTCGGCGGCGAGATCGATGCGCACGCGGCCGAGGGCGACGATGTACAGCGCATCCGGCGCTTCGCCGCGCTCGAACAGGGTCTCCCCGCCGCGCAGGCCGAGCGGCTGTGCGTGTTCCGCCAGCCGGTCGATGGCGTCCGCGGGCAGACGTCCGAGGAGCGGGGATGCGGCGATCAGGGCGCGGGAATCCATGGGCGATGCTCGCGGCGGATTGGGCGCACTATGCCACTGCCGTGCGCCGGCGCCACCACCCGGGGCACCGGCGCCGGCTGTCGCGTCAGGCGGGCTGCTTCAGCAGATGGTCGCCGTACTCGTCGCGGAGCTTGTTCTTCTGCACCTTGCCGGTGGCACCCAGCGGCAGCGAGTCGACGAAGAGCACGTCGTCCGGGGTCCACCACTTGGCGATCTTGCCCTCGAAGTGCTTGAGCAGATCCTCCTTGGTCACGCTCTGGCCTTCCTTGATCTGCACCAGCAGCAGCGGCCGCTCGTCCCACTTCTCGTGGCGGGCGGCGATGCAGGCGGCCATCGCCACTGCCGGATGGGCCATGGCGATGTTCTCGATGTCGATGGAGCCGATCCACTCGCCGCCGGACTTGATGACGTCCTTGGTGCGGTCGGTGATGGTCAGATAGCCGTCGGGATCGATGTAGCCGACGTCGCCGGTCGGGAACCAGCCGTCGACCAGCGGCGACTCGTCCTTCTTGAAGTAGCGCCCCACGACCCAGGGGCCGCGCACGTGGAGGTCGCCGGTCGACTGGCCGTCCTGCGGCATCCGGTTGCCCTTGTCGTCGACGATCTTCATTTCGACGCCGAACACCGCCCGGCCCTGCGACAGGCGGGCCTGGAACTGCTCGTCCTCGGAGAGCTGCAGGTGCTTGGCCTTGGGGTGGTTGTAGGTGCCCAGCGGCGACATCTCGGTCATGCCCCAGGCATGCTCGAGCTGGACGCCGTAGTCGTTCTTGAAGGTCTTCATCAGCGCCGGCGGGCAGGCCGAGCCGCCCACCGTCATGCGCTTGACCGTGGACAGCTTGCGGTTGTTCTGCTGGAGATGCTGCAGCACCAGAAGCCAGACCGTGGGCACGCCGGCACTGATCGTGACCTTCTCGTTCTCGAACAGCTCGCAGACGCTCTCGCCGTCGAGCTTCGCGCCCGGGAACACCAGCTTCACGCCGGCCAGCGCGCCGACATAGGGCAGGCTCCAGGCGTTGACGTGGAACATCGGCACGATGGGCAGCACCACATCGGTGGCGTCCACGCCGAAGGCGTCCGGCAGACAGGCGGCATAGGTGTGCAGCACCAGCGAGCGGTGCGAGTACAGCACGCCCTTGGGGTTGCCGGTGGTGCCCGAGGTGTAGCAGAGCGCGGCGGCGGCGTTCTCGTCCAGTTCCGGCCATTCGTAGGCCGCCGACTGTTCCTTGATGAAGTCCTCGTAGCTCACCGGGGTGACGTTCTTCATCTCCGGCATCTTGTCCGGATCGATCATCGCCACCCACTGCTGCACCGTCGGGCACTGGTCGGCGATGGCGTCGACGATGGGCGCGAAGGTGATGTCGAAGAACAGGATGCGATCCTCGGCATGGTTCACGATCCACGCCACCTGCTCGGGGTGCAGACGCGGATTGATGGTGTGCATCACCGAGCCGATGCCCGAGATCGCGTAGTAGAGCTCGAAGTGCCGATAGCCGTTCCACGCCAGGGTGGCGGCGCGCTCGCCGCGCTTCAGGCCGAAGGCTTCCAGCGCGTTCGCCATCTTCCGGATGCGCACGGCGGCCTCGGAATAGGTGTAGCGGTGGATGTCACCCTCGAGACGGCGCGAGACGATCTCGGTATCGGCGTGGTTGTAGTCGGCGTGCCTCAGCAGGGCAGAAACCAGCAGCTGGACATCCATCATCTGGCCTTGCAGCGTGCTCATCGTGGGGGCCTCCTCTCGTGCGCGATGGCGGGGCGGCCTCGGGGCCGCGTCTGCGCGGAGGATAGCGTAGTGCGGGCCGGGCGATTGCAAGGGCGGTAACCCGTGTGCCCGCGTCCGACCGTCGTCGCGCGCCCCTACTTCTTCACCCGCACCAGCATGGCGTCGCGCATGCCGTGCTCCTCCAGCCGCATCATCAGGCTGTGCACGCGCGGTGCGTCGGCAATGGGGCCGACGCGGACCCGGTACCAGGTCTCCGACTCGTTGATGGTGACGGTCTCGACGCGCGCCTCCACGCCGATGAGCGCGAGCTCGGCGCGCTGCGACTCGGCATCGCCGCGGCTGCGGTAGGAGCCGATCTGGATGATGTAGTCGCCCTTCTCGGCGAGGGTCTGCGTGTTCCTGGGGCTGCTCTCGCGCGCATCGGGCTCGGCGCGGCGTGCCGCCTCCTTGCTGCCCTCGATCTCCTCGCGCGGGATGACGACCTCGTAGCTGGGCAGCATCTCGTAGAACGAGAAGCGGGCCTCCCGTTCCGGCGGCACCTCGATGCCCTTGTTCTCCGGCTCGGTCGGCCGGGAGGGCTCGGGCGCGGCCACCTGCGGACGCTGCTCCGGCGGCTGCAGCACCCAGTAGGCGGCCGCTCCGGCGATGCCGATGGCGACGCCCAGGATCATCCACACCCATCCCGGCGTGCCCGGTCGCCTGGCCTGGCGCTTGCTCGTGCTGCGCCGGCGTCCGTTGCTGCGCTTGCTGGCGTAGTCGCGCGCCATCGCTACATCGACTCCGGCGCCGACACGCCCAGCAGTCCGAGGCCCGAGGCCAGCACCACGCGGGTGGCGGCGAGCAGCGCCAGGCGCGCGTCGCGGACGGCGGCGTCGTCGATCAGTACCTTGTGGGCGTTGTAGTAGCCGTGCAGTGCGTCGGCGAGGTCGCGCAGATAGAAGCTGACGGTGTGCGGCGCGCGCTGCGCCGCGGCGGTCGCCACCGTCTCCGGATAGCGCGCCAGCAGCTTGAGCAGGGCCTGCTCGCGGTCCTCGGTCAGCGGCGCGAGCAGGTCGGTGTCGGCGCGGTCGGGCACCGCGACGCCCTGCGCCCGGGCCTGTCCGAACACCGAGCAGATGCGCGCGTGGGCGTACTGCACGTAGTACACCGGATTGTCGTTGGACTGGCTCTTGGCGAGTTCGAGATCGAACTCGAGATGCTGGTCCTGCGAGCGCGACAGGTAGAAGAAGCGCGTGGCGTCGGCGCCGACCTCGTCGATGAGGTCGGCCAGGGTCACGAAGTTGCCGCTGCGCTTGCCCATGCGCCCGGAGGACAGCGACACGAACTGGATGAGGGTGACCTCCAGCGCGTCGTCGCGGCCGGTGAGCGCCTGGATGGCGGCGCGCACACGGCCGATGTAGCCGTGATGGTCCGCGCCCCAGACATCGATGAGCGCGTCGAAGCCGCGCTCGATCTTGTCCTCGTGATAGGCGAGGTCGTTGGCGAAGTAGGTCGCCGCGCCGTCGGACTTGTAGAGCACGCGGTCCTTCTCGTCGCCCAGCGCGCTGGTCGCCAGCCAGGTGGCGCCGTCGGCCTCGTAGACGTGACCGGACGCGCGCAGCCGCTCCAGCGCGCGCGCCGGCGCGCCGGACTGCACCACCTCGCGCTCGGAGGCGTAGTGGTCGAAGGCGACGCCGAAGCGGCCCAGGGTGTCGCGGATGGTGGCGATCTGCGACTCCAGCGCGAAATCGCGCACCTGCGCGTAGCCGGCTTCGCCGAGCAGCGCGCGGGCGCGCCCGATCAGCGCGTCGAGATAGCGCTCCTGCCCCTGCTTGACGCTGTCCTTGTCGCCCTCGACGGGTTCGGTCGGCAGGTCCGCGAAGACGATCGCCGCCGGATGCCGGAAGGCGTCGCCGTGGACATCGCACAACGCCCGGCCCGTCGTCACCAGATAGTCGCCCGGATAGCCGCGCGCGGGCAGCGTCACGGTCTCGCCGCAGGCCTCGAGGTAGCGCAGCCAGGCGCTGACCGTCAGCACGTCGACCTGCCGGCCGGCGTCGTTGACGTAGTACTCGCGCGTCACTGCCCAGCCGGCGGCCGACAGGATGCGCGCCAGTGCGTCGCCGTAGGCGGCATTGCGGCCGTGGCCGACGTGCATCGGCCCGGTGGGGTTGGCGGAGACGAACTCGATGAGAATCCGGCCGCGCGCGCCGCTGCGGTCGAATCCCCAGTCGGCGCCGGTGTCGAGGATGGTGCGCGCGATGCCCTGCCAGGCGGCGGCGCTCAGGAAGATATTGACGAAGCCCGGGCCGGCGATCTCGACGCGTTCGATGCGCGGATCCTCGGGCAGCCGTGCCACCAGGTCCTCCGCGATCTGGCGCGGATTGCGCTTGAGCGGCTTGGCCAGCGTCATCGCCAGGTTGGTGGCGAAGTCGCCGTGCGCCGGGTCGCGCGTGTTCTCGATGTGCACGGCCGCGGGTGCGGCGTCGGCGGCGCCGGCATCGGCCAGCAGGCTCTGGCAGGCCGTGGAGAGCAGGGCTTGGAGGTCGGCTTTGAGAGGGGCTTTCATGGCGCCTGCGGGAGCTGGCGGTTCGCGGGCGCGCAAGTGTAATACGCGCGTACGCCAGCGGCTGCCTGCGGCGTGCCGACCGGGGCTACGTCAGTGTCCCATCGGGCGAAGAGCATGAACCGCAGATTGCGCAGATTCGGAAAAAGCGTGGGGCCACAGATTTCACGGATTGACACCGATTTTTCCGGTTCTGGTGTGCGCTGACCTTGTCAGCGCCACCAGTAGACCATCCCCTGAATCTGTGAAATCCGTGGTTCTATTGCTTATCTTGATATGCGCGATCTGCGCTTCGTGCCTCGGGTCCGATATGCGAGGTCAGAGCGTGTCGGCCGGGTCCACGTCGACGCCCCAGCGCACGCGGCGCGCCGCCGGCAGCGCCTCGATCTCGACGCAGGCCTGCGCCAGCGCCTGCTGCAGCGCCGCGCGACTGTCGGCCTGCAGCCAGAGCTGGGCGCGGTAGCGGCCCGCGCGCCGCATCATCGGTGCCGGCACCGGGCCTAGGGCCTCGGCGCCGCGGGCGCGCAGCACGCCGGCGGCAGCCTCGAGGAAGGCATCGGCGGCGCGCTCGGCCGCGCTCTCGGCGCGCAGCAGGGCGAGCGGTCGCGCCGGCGGCAGCGCGGCGGCGGCGCGTTCGGCGCGCAGCGAGGCGGCGAAGGCTTCGTAACCGTCATCGAGCAGCTCGCGCAGCAGCGGGTGGTCGGGCACGTGCGTCTGCAGCAGCACCTCGCCGGCGCGCGCGCCGCGGCCGGCGCGGCCGGCGACCTGGGTCACCAGCTGCGCCATGCGCTCGGTGGCGCGCAGGTCGGCCGAGAACAGCGCCTGGTCGACCGACACGATGCCGACCAGCGTGATGCCGGGGAAGTCGTGTCCCTTGGCGAGCATCTGCGTGCCCACCAGCACCTGCACCGCGCCGGACAGCACTTCGTCGCGCAGCGTGTCCCACGCGCCGGCGCGCTGCATGGCGTCGGAATCGGCGCGCGCGATGCGCGCCTCCGGCAGCAGCGTGCGCAGATGCTCCTCCACGCGCTCGGTGCCGTGTCCGGCGGCACGCAGCGTGGCGCTGCCGCAGGCGGGGCAGCTCTCGGGCACCGCCTGCTGTGCGCCGCAGTGGTGACAGAGCAGGCGTCCGCGCCGCTTGTGCCAGGTCATGCGCGCGTCGCAGGCGCGGCAGCTCGCGCCCCAGCCGCAGTCGTGGCAGAGCAGCGCCGGCGCATAGCCGCGGCGGTTGACGAAGAGCAGGGCCTGGCCACCGTCGGCGACGTGCCGCTGCAGCGCGCGCGACAGGTCCGGCGTCAGCCCGCCGCGCAGGCGCTGCCCGCGCGCGTCGACCACGTGCAGGCGCGCGCCCGGCGCTTCCCGTGCGCGCACGTCCAGGCGCACGAGCTGATAGCGGCCGGTCGACGCGTTGTGCAGCGACTCCAGCGACGGTGTCGCGCTGCCCAGCACCACCGGCGCGTCGAAGGCGCGTGCGCGCACCACCGCGACGTCGCGCGCCGAGTAGCGGAAGCCGTCCTGCTGCTTGAAGGAGACGTCGTGCTCCTCGTCCACGCACACCCGCATCAGCCGCCGGAAGGGCAGCCACACCGCCGAGCGCGTCCCCACCACCAGCAGCGGCTCGCCGGCATCGACGCGTCGCCAGGCGTCGAGGCGCGCGCTGTCGGTCATCGCGGAGTGATAGCCGATCACCGCGCCGCCCAGGCGCTCGCGCGCCCGCTCCAGCAGCTGCGGGGTAAGTCCGATCTCGGGCACCAGCAGCAGCGCCTGCCCGCCCGCGGCAATGTCGTCGGCAATGCGGCGCAGGTAGAGCTCGGTCTTGCCGCTGCCGGTGACGCCCTGCAGGACGGTCACGCCGAACCCTGCCCATGGCAGCCCGGCGAGCGCCGCCGTCTGCTCGGCGGTCAGTGCCACTGGCGCGCCGGGCTCGGGTGGCGGCGGTGTCGCCAGCGGGGCGGGCAGCGCCTGTTCGCAGTAGCCACGTTCGAGCAGCGCTTTCGCCTGTTCGCGCGGTGCTTCGCTGCGCGGCATCGCGCCCTCGGCCAGTCGCGCCAGCAGGCGCGCCTGGGCAGGGGCGCGCCGCGCGATGGTGTCGATCACCGCGCGCCCGGCCGCGGTGATGTGCAGCCAGGGCTGCTCGGCGGCATTGCGCGCCTCGCCCTGTCGCAGCGCGGTCGGCAGCGCCGCGGCCACGACCTCGCCGATGGGGTGGTGGTAGTAGTCGGCCGCCCACTTCAGGCTGGCGAGCAGCTCGGTGTCGAGCAGCGGCGCGTCATCCAGCACCTCGCCCAGCGGGCGGTAGGCGCGCGCGGTGCCGCCGTCATCGACGCGGCGCGGTGCATCGAGCGTCACGGCAATGGTCTCGCGCCGACCGAAGGGCACGCGTATCCGCATACCCGGTGACAACGTCGCAACCAGGGCCTCCGGCACCTGGTAATCGAACCGCCGCCGCAGCGGGCACTTGACAGCGGTCGCGATCAGCCACACGGCGTCACGGCCTGTGGATAAGTCTGTGCGGAACGTTGCGCACCCGGCGGTTCCGCGTGTCCCGCGCGCCGGTTCGGTCATGAACCAGAACTGAATGCTGCGCGAAAAATCCTTCTATAACAGCGGGTTGCAACTTACCCAGAGCGGTGCGCGGCGTCGGGGGCTTGCCGGTCGGCTGTCGACTGTGCTTGTGCAAAATCGCGCGTGCCGGCGTCAACGCGCCGCGGGCGTCCGGCCCGGGCGTGGTCAATGTGTCGATTGCGTGTCCAGTCAGCGGCTTGCGGCCGGAGGTCCCCATCCGGCCGGTCAGTCTTCGGTGCTGCCGGGCGCTGCGAACCAGTCGCGCGCCTGCTCTCCGGCATCGAGTCCGGCGAAATCGAACAGCGTCGGGTCGGCGAGCTGCGACGGCTTGACGTTGCACATGGCGCGGAAGATCTGCTCGACGCGACCGGGTGCGGTGCGCTCCCAGTCCGCCATCATGCGCTGCACCTGCTGGCGCTGGAGATTGTCCTGCGAGCCGCACAGGTTGCACGGGATGATCGGGAAGCCCCGGTTCTCGGCATAGGCGGCGATGTCGTCCTCGCGGCAGTAGGCCAGCGGCCGGATGACGATGTTGCGGCCGTCGTCGCTCTTCAGCTTCGGCGGCATGCCGGCCATGCGGCCGCCGAAGAACAGGTTGAGGAAGAAGGTGGCGACGATGTCGTCCTTGTGATGGCCGAGCGCGATCTTGTTGTAGCCGTTCTCGGCGGCGAAGGTGTACAGCGCGCCACGCCGCAGGCGCGAGCACAGCGAGCACATGGTCCTGCCCTCGGGGATCACGCGCGTGACCACCGAGTAGGTGTCCTGCTCGAGGATGGTGTACGGCACGCCGCGGCCGGAGAGATACTCGGGCAGCACGTGCTCGGGGAAGCCGGGCTGCTTCTGATCGAGATTGAGCGCGTGCAGCTCGAAGTCCACCGGCGCGGCGTCGCGCAGCTGCAGCAGCATCTCCAGCATGGTGTAGCTGTCCTTGCCGCCCGACAGACAGACCAGCACGCGGTCGCCGTCATTGATCATGGCGTAGTCGCCGATCGCCTGCCCGGTCAGTCGGCGCAGGCGCTTGGCGCGCTTGTCGGCCTCGCGCTTGCCGCGGCGCGTGTCGGCGCGGTCGGCGCCGGCCGGCGGGTGGAAGATCAGTGGCGTGTCGTCGGCCATGGTGCGGAGGGGCATGCGGGACGGATCATTCTAGGACAGCGCGGCGTTCAGGCGCGCGCGCAGCTCGGCGGCATCGAGGCCCTGCACGGTCAGCACCTTGCGCGGCCGAGTCGCGCCGCGCGCGATGTCGAGCGCGCTCACCGGCACCTGCAGGACGTCGGCGAGCAGCGCGAAAACCGCCTTGTTGGCCCGGCCTCGTTCCGGCGCGGCGGTGACCGCGAGCTTCAGCACGTCGCCCGCGAAGCCCTGGAGCGCGTTCTTGGACGCCCCCGCGGCAACCTTGATTTCCAGCCGTGCAGCGCGCTCCATGGGCACCATGCTGCAAAAGCTTCCCGACCAATTCAACGCGCTGGTGGTGGGCGCCAGCCGGGGCATCGGCCTCGGCATCACGCGCGCGCTGCTCGCCGATGCGCGCGTCGGTCGGGTCTACGGCGGCTGCCGCGAACCCGAGCAGGCACACGAGATCCACGCCACCGCGAGCGCCGACTGCCGGCTGCGCACACTGCGCATGGACGTGATGGACGAGCACACCGTCGAGGAAGCCGCCGGCGATATCCGCCGCTTCTGCGGGTACCTCCATCTGGTGATCGTCACCGCCGGGGTGCTGCACGATCCCCTCGGCATGGAACCCGAACGCCGGCTTGCGGCCTTCGATCCGGAGATCGCCGCGCGCAGCATGCAGGTCAACGCCTTCGGGCCACTGCTGGTGCTCAAGCACTTCGCGCCTCTCATGGCCAGCGGTGGCACGGCCTACTTCGCGAGCCTGTCGGCGCGCGTCGGCTCCATCGGCGACAACCGCATCGGCGGCTGGTACAGCTATCGCGCCGCCAAGGCGGCGCAGAACCAGCTGGTGCATACCGCCGCCATCGAGCTGGCGCGTCAGCACCCGGAGCTGGTGTGCGTGACGCTGCATCCGGGCACGGTCGACACCGATCTATCGAAACCCTTCCAGGGCCGCGTGCCGGCCGACAGGCTCTTCGATGTGGAGCGGGCCAGCGCGCAGCTTCTCGATGTGCTGGGCGGGCTCACCGCCGGCGACAGCGGCGGCTTCTTCGCCTGGGACGGGGCGCCCGTGCCCTGGTAGCGTCTCGGCATGACTCTGCTCGATGTCGTCCACCACGACGGCTACACCATCGCCCTGCCGCCGACGCACCCGTTTCCCATGCGGAAGTTCGCCGAACTGCGCGCGCTGCTCGACGGCGGCCCGTACCGCTTCCACGCCGCACCGGAGGCCACCCGCGCCCAGCTCGAGGCGGTGCACGATGCGGCCTATCTCGACGCGCTGGCCGGCAACGGCGTCGGCGAGCGCGAGCAGCGCCGGAGCGGCTTCGCGCTGACTCCGGAGATCTTCGCGCGCTGCCGGCTGGAGACCGGCGGCACGTGCCGCACGGTGGAGCTGGCGCTGGCCGCGGGGCTGGCCTGCAACGCCGCCGGCGGCACCCACCACGCCCACCGCGACTTCGCGTCGGGCTACTGCCTGCTCAACGACCTCGCGGTGGCCGTGCATCACGCGCGCACGCTGGGCGTGCGCCGGGTCATGATCGTGGACTGCGACGTGCACCAGGGCGATGGCACCGCACGCCTGCTGGCCGACGATCCCGACGCGTTCACGGTCTCGGTCCACTGTGCCGAGAACTTCCCGGCGCGCAAGGCGGCCTCGGACCGCGACATCGCGCTGCCGAGCGGCACCGGCGACGATGCCTATCTCCAGGCGCTGGAATCCGAGCTGCCGGCGCTGCTCGATCGCGTGCGTCCGGAGCTGGTGCTCTACGACGCCGGTGTCGACGTGCATGCCGATGACCGGCTCGGGCATCTCCGGCTCGGCGACGACGGCTTGTCCCGGCGCGACGCCTGCGTCATCGGCGCGGTGCGCGGGCGCGGCATTCCGCTCGCCGGCGTCATCGGCGGCGGCTACGACCGTGACGTGCTGCTGCTGGCCGCGCGCCACGCCCGGCTCTTCCGGGCGGCGGCGGACTATCTGGCGGCGGGCGCAGGGGCGAAGGCCGGCGCGATGTAGCGCACGAAGGCCAGCCGCACACCGCTGCGGTCGCGGCCGCGTTCATGGGCCAGGTAGCCCTCCGCGCGCAGCGCGATCTGGCCGCCCCAGTGCCACTGCGCGCCGCCGCGCAGCTCGTAGCGCTCGAACGTCGCGCCCAGTACCGGGCTGCGCGAGCTGCCTTCCAGCAGCAGCGATACCGCGGGATTCGGCTGCCAGAGCGCACCGGCGATGGCGCCGGCGCCCACGGTGTAGCCGTCGTCGAGGTCATCGGCGGCGTCCGCCGCGAGACGGCCGAACAGGTAGGGCGTGAGCGTGCCGATGCGGGTGGTGATGCCCGGGCCGCCGTCGACGTGCCCGCCGAAGGCGCTGTCCAGTCCGGACAGGCGCCGGCCGCCGAAGTGGACGCGCCACGAGATCGGGCGGAACAGGGTGCTGCGCGGCGACAGCGAGACGATGTCGACCACGCGCAGCTCGTCGATCTGCAGACGGTCCTTGCGCCCGTTCCAGCGCAGCTCGGCATCGCCGAAGGCGACCTGGCTGCCCGGATCGTAGCCCCCGGGCGGGTCGAGCAGGTCGTGATAGGCCGCGCGCAGGTTGATCGCCACGCCGGAGGCGTCGTCCTCGGCGAAGGCGCCGGCGCTCAAGCGCGCGGTGTCGTGCCCGTTCTGCGGCGGCGTGTCCGGCGGCGTGGCGTCGCGGAAGCCGCTCTTCACGCCGGTGGCCGCGCGTGCGCCCAGGATGCCGCGCGCCCGGGTCAGGGCCGGATCGCGCTCGGCGCCACCGCTCTGCACGCGGTAGTAGAGCCAGTCGTGCGCGACGTCGAGGATGCGTGCGGCGCGCACCGGGTCGTCGTCCGCCAGCGTCCCGGGGGCGCGCTCGCCCTCGCCGATCGCGAGCGCGGTCCGGGTGTCGGCGTCGCCGATCCGGGTCGCCCGGTGGCTGATGGTGGTGGACAGCGACGGGCGGTAGTTGGGCGCGCCGATCAGTCCCTGGTGCTGGAGCGCGCGGACGGTGTCGGTGGGGATGGCCCAGAGCTCGAGACCGGCGCGCAGGTCGCGCTCGGGCATGGCCGCCTCCAGCAGCGTGAGGAGCTGGAAGGAGCAGTTCTTGGTGAAGAAGTAGTAGTCGAAGCCGGCGCCGCGCATCTCCCAGAGATGCAGCATCAGGCGCTCGATGGCCGCGTCGTCCAGGCGCAGCGGGTACTCCCAGAGATCGCGGCTGTCGATGCGCGAGTACTCGCGCACCTTCTCGTAGTAGGGCATCACCGAGAAGCGCCCGGTGTAGCCGCCGGTGAGCCCCTTCACCGCGTACACCAGTCCGTTCTGCTCGCCGGTCTCGGCCGCGAAGTTCACCGCGTAGGCGAGCAGGGGCGCGTCCTCGGAGCCGCGGGTACCGTCGATGCGCAGCAGGGTGTGGCCGAACATCGACGCCGGACTGTTGAGGTAGGCGGAGGGAAACACCAGCCACAGGCGCTCCGGGTTGAGCGCCGCCAGCCAATCCGCGCGCCGCTCGCAGGCGGGCTGCGGGACGCCGGCCGCGGTCAGGTCCAGCGCCTCGTCGAGGATGCGCCAGCGCAGCCCGAAGACGCAGGCGGCCGGTTCCTCGCGGCGGTCGATGGTTCGGTTCCCGGCGAAGGCGCGCAGCGTGGCGTGCAGCTCGGCGCGCGCGTCGCGGTAGCCGTCCTCGGCCAGGAAGAACCAGTCCGAGTCCACCGCGCTGTGCGGAATGCCCGAGAAGCCCTTCTCGTAGTGCAGCGCCGTCAGCCAGGCGCGGCCGTCGGCGAGCCCGAGCGCGTCGGCGCGCGCCTGCAGGGCGGCCACGTCCGGCGTTCCGGCGCCGTCATCGGCGCGGGCGCCGAGCGCGGCAGCGCCCAGCATCAGGCCGGCAATGAGAATGGCGATGCGCATAAAAAAGCGGCGCCGATTCTACGGCGCCGCTCGTGACAGTTGCCTGTCGCTACGGATCAGACGTAGCGCGACAGCGACTGGTTCTGCGCCATGGCGGACTCGAGG
Source organism: Algiphilus sp. (assembly GCF_023145115.1). NCBI lineage: Bacteria > Pseudomonadati > Pseudomonadota > Gammaproteobacteria > Nevskiales > Algiphilaceae > Algiphilus > Algiphilus sp. The sequence goes on along the minus strand of NZ_JAGLEJ010000040.1, from coordinate 157,003 downwards.
CCGGCCAGCACGTCGGCGACGGTGACGTCGTTGGCGTCGAAGATCGACGCGTAGTGGGCCTGGGCCATCTCGGCGAAGGCGGCGCGGTCGGCGTCGTCGATCTCGTAGAGCGTGGCCAGCGCGTCGAGGGTCTCACCCTCGCCGGCGGCGATCTCGGCGGCGATCTGGTCCAGGTTCGCCGAGGCGAACATGCCGGTACGCGCATCGGCGGTCACCACGCCATCCGACGAGCAGCCCAGCGTCCCGGTGGAGATACCGAAGGTCTGGTTGCCGAAGGTGCCGTTGGTGGTCGCGCCGAGCACCTTGGGGACCAGGCCTTCCTGACCTTCCCAGATGATGGTGCCGGCACCGCAGCCGATGTCGTCGTCGGCGAGCGCGCCGGCGAGCGGAGCGGAAGCCAGAATCGCGGCAGCGATCGTTCTCTTGAGCATGCTGGTCCCCCTTATGGGATGTTGGTTCGATTACCCGTGTGGCCAATGCCACCAGGGCAATCTAGCGCAGGCCCGGGCCGGTGTCATCACGAATTTTGGGGGCATTGTGACCGGCGTCCCGCGATCTGGACCTACGAGGTGGCCGCATTGATTACTATTTGGCCTCGCGCGTAGACTCGCGCGCTCATCGCTGCTCGCCGCCTTTCCGCGGTGGCGCGATCTTGATGACAACGAGGGAGTTCCCAAATGACGGTGAAGATCGTCGCGCCCAAGGAGACGCGGGCCAACGAACGGCGCGTCGCGGTGGTGCCTGCCATCGCCGCCAAGCTCGACAAACTGGGCGTGGAGACCAGCGTGCAGACCGGTGCCGGAGATGCCGCGCGCATTCCGGATGCCTCCTACGAGGCGGCCGGCATCAAGGTCGGCAAGCTCGAACTGGGCAAGGCCGACATCCTGCTGCGCGTGCAGCCGCCGAGCCCGGCCGAGATCAAGAAGATGAAGGAGGGCAGCATCCTTCTCTCCTTCGTGCACGCCAACCGCGAGCCGGAAGCCGTGAAGGCCCTGGCGGAGCAGAAGATCACCTGCTTCGCCATGGAGCTGGTGCCGCGCATCACGCGCGCCCAGGCCATGGACGCGCTGTCGTCGCAGGCCGCGCTGGCCGGCTACTACGGCGCGCTGCTGGCAGCCACCAACCTGAATCGCATCCTGCCCATGATGACCACGGCGGTGGGCTCGATCCGTCCCGCCAAGGTCCTGGTCATGGGCGCCGGCGTCGCCGGTCTGCAGGCCATCGCCACCGCGCGCCGTCTGGGCGCGATGGTCGAGGGCTACGATGTCCGCACCGAGGTCGCCGAGCAGGTCGAGTCGCTGGGCGCCAAGTTCGTCGACACCGGCGTGTCGGCGGCCGGCGAAGGCGGCTACGCGCGCGAGCTCACCGACGAGGAGAAGGCCAAGGCCGCGGAGGTGCTCACCAAGCACATCCAGAATGCCGACGCCATCGTCACCACCGCCGCCATCCCGGGTCGTCCCAGCCCCAAGATCATCTCCGAGGAGCAGATCAAGGGCATGAAGCCGGGCGCGGTGATCGTCGATCTCGCCGCCGAGGGCGGCGGCAACACGCCGCTGACCAAGCCGGGCGAGACCGTGGAGGTGGGCAGCGTGACCATCGTCGCGCCGCTCAACATTCCCAGTCTGCTGGCCGAGCACGCTTCCGAGCTCTACGCGAAGAACCTGCTCAACTTCCTGGAACTGATCGTCGCCGAGGGCGAGATCAACCTGAACTGGGAGGACGAGGTCGTCGCCAAGTCGGTACTGACGCACGACGGCGAGATCAAGAACGAGGCGGCCAAGGCCGCCGTGGACGAGAACACTTCGGGGAGCTGACCATGGACGCCACTACCGCCATCACCGGCTTCGTCGCGCTCTACATCTTCATGCTCGCGGCGTTCACCGGCTACGAGATCATCGGCCGCGTGCCGGCGATCCTTCATACGCCGCTGATGTCCGGCTCCAACTTCGTGCACGGCATCGTGGTCGTGGGCGCGATCTGGGCGCTGCTCAACGCCGGCACCCTGCTGGAGCAGGCGATCGGCTTCTTCGGCGTGCTGCTCGGGGCGGGCAATGCCGCCGGCGGCTACGTCGTGACCGACCGCATGCTGGACATGTTCAAGTCCAGCGACAAGCAGCAATAAGGGGAGCCTCATGACCGCGAACTTTCTGATTGCGGCGTCCTTCTTCATCGCGACGCTGCTCTTCATCTACGGCCTCAAGCGCATGGCCAGCCCGGTCACCGCGCCTTCGGGCATCAAGGTGGCCGGCTGGGGCATGGTCCTGGCCGTGGCCGCCGCCTTCCTCTACGCCTTCGACGTGCGTCCGGCGGCCGAGGACAACCTGGGCATCAACATCTTCCTGGCGCTCATCGCGCTCGGCATCGGCGTGGTGTGGGCATGGCGGAGCGGCAAGACCGTCGCCATGACCGCCATGCCGCAGATGGTGGCGCTCTACAACGGCATGGGCGGCGGCGCGGCCGCGGCCATTGCCGCCGTCGAGCTGTATTCCGGCAACGCCCAGGAGCACGGCTTCGCCGTGACGGTGCTGGCGCTGATCGGCGGCCTCATCGGTGCCGTGGCGCTGTCCGGCTCCATCGTCGCCTGGGCCAAGCTGGACGGTCGTCTCAACAGGACCATCCGCCTCGGCGCGCAGCAGCTCATCAACGGCGGCCTGCTGGCACTGGCCGTGGCGCTGTCCATCTACGTGCTGGCGGTCGGCGACGACGGGATTCCCGGCTTCGCGATCACGCTGTTCTTCATCGCCTCGCTGGCGCTGGGCGTGCTGCTGACCACCCCCATCGGCGGTGCCGACATGCCGGTGGTCATCTCGCTGTACAACGCCTTCACCGGCCTGGCAGTCGCCTTCGAGGGCTTCGTGCTGCAGAACCCAGCGATGATCATCGCCGGTACCGTGGTGGGCTCGGCCGGCACGCTGCTGACCCTGCTCATGGCCAAGGCCATGAACCGCTCGGTGAAGAACGTCATCTTCTCGAACTTCGGTGCCGAGGAAGACGGCGGCGGCGAGATCGAGGGCACGATGAAGTCCGTGGAGCCCGGCGATGCCGCCATCTCCATGTACTACGGCTCGAAGGTCATCATCGTTCCGGGCTACGGCCTCGCCGTGGCGCAGGCGCAGCACAAGCTCTACGAGTTCGTGAAGCTGCTGCAGAAGAACGGTGTCGAGGTCAGCTTCGCGATCCATCCGGTGGCGGGCCGCATGCCCGGCCACATGAACGTGCTGCTCGCCGAGGCCGGTGTCCCCTACGACATCATCTTCGACCTCGACGACATCAACGAGGAATTCGCGCTGGCCGACGCCGCCATCGTCATCGGCGCCAACGACGTCGTGAACCCGGCGGCGCGCACCAACAAGTCCAGCCCGATCTACGGCATGCCCATCCTCAACGTCGACAAGGCCCAGCAGGCCTACGTCGTCAAGCGCGGCCAGGGCAAGGGCTACAGCGGTGTCGAGAACGAGCTGTTCTACGCCGACAACACGCAGATGGTCTACGGCGATGCGCAGAAGGTGATGGTGCAGATGATCGAAGCCATCAAGTCGCTGGGCTGATCGAAACCCGGTTCCCGCTCCTGCGCGCGGGAGCGGGAACCGCCCAAGCGGTCGCATTCGAAAGGCGAGTCGGAGACGGCTCGCCTTTTTCTCTGGCCGGCCGGTGGCGGGGTGGCTATGCGCGTCGGCGGGCCAGCAACCGGTCGAGCTGATTCGCGAAGGCCTGTCGCTCCGCCTGCCCCAGCGGCGCCGGCCCGTCGCCGTGGATCCCGCTGGCGCGCAGCGTATCCATGAAATCGCGCATGGTCAGCTTGGCCCGGATGGTGTCCGCGGAGTAGCGCTCGCCGCGCGGATTGAGCGCGTGCGCGCCCTTCTCCAGTACCTCCGCGGCCAGCGGGATGTCCGCCGTCACCACCAGATCGCCCGCTTCGGCGAGCCCGACGATGGTGTTGTCCGCGACATCGAAGCCCGCACCCACCTGCATCGCCCGGATATGGCGCGACTTCGGCACCCGCAGCGGCTGGTTGGCCACCAGCGTGAGCGGTACCCCGGTCCGTTCGGCGGCACGGAACAGGATGTCCTTGATGACGCCCGGGCAGGCGTCGGCATCGACCCAGATCTTCATGCCGGGAGTATGCCGGGGCGGCTGTCCGAAGGCGGGCCGGCTGCCGCTTGCCGCGCGCCGGAAGGCGCCGGTTTCGCCGTAGCGCCGTGCCGGCCTCCGGGCCGCGCGCGCCACCAGGGGTATAACGTGCACGAATGACGGTGGAAAGCCAGCAGGACATCGACGGAATCATGCGCGTGGGCGGGGTGGTTGCCCTGGTGCGCGACGCCATGCTGGGCGCGGTCGAGCCGGGGATGACGACGGCGGAGCTGGATCGGTTCGGTGCGGAGCTGCTGGATCGCCACGGCGCGCGATCGGCGCCCGGGGCCGTCTACGATTTCCCCGGCGCTACCTGCATCAGCGTCAACGAGGAAGCGGCGCACGGCGTTCCGGGGCATCGCGTGATCGAGGCGGGCGATATCGTGAACGTGGATGTCTCCGCGGAGCGGGACGGCTATTTCGCCGATACCGGCGGCACGGTCGTGGTCCCGCCGGTGACGCGTACCGCGCAGCGCCTCTGCCACGCGACCCGGATGGCCCTCGATCACGCGCTGGCGGAGGTCTGCGCCGGTGCGCCCATCAACCGGATCGGCAGGGCGGTACAGCGCGTCGCGCGGTCCCACGGCTTCAGAGTGATCCGCAATCTCGCCGGACACGGGGTCGGGCGCAGCCTGCACGAGGCACCCGAGGAGATCGTCAGCTACTTCGACAGGCGGGATGCCCGCCGATTCGAGTATGGTCAGGTGGTTGCCATCGAGCCGTTTCTGTCGACCCGGAGCCGTTTCGTCTCGGAGGCCGAGGACGGATGGACCCTGGTCGGGCATCCTGACAACCGGTCGGCTCAGTACGAGCACACCATCATCGTCACTAGGGGTGCCCCCATCGTGGCGACGCGCACCAACGCCTGACCGGATTCGCGGCAAGTCCCGACGCACCCGGCGCTATGCGCCGGTGCGGCGCGGCCTGCCGACACACGCCCCCACACGCGAGAAGCATTGCATGAGCGAGACGATGATCCTCCATCACTACGACAATTCGCCCTATGCCGAGAAGGTGCGGCTGATGTTCGGGCTGGCGGGCATGCGCTGGCAGTCGCTGCTGTCGCCGCCGTGGCCGCCCCGGCCCAACGTCGACCCGCTGGCGGGCGGCTATCGCAGGATCCCGGTGGCGCAGATCGGTGCCGATGTCTTCTGCGACAGCGCGCTCATCGCGCAGGAGGTCGCGCGCATGGCCGACAACCCGGCGATCGATCCGTCGAATGCGGATGAGAGCGCCCGCGAGTTGATGCAGCAGGCGGAAGGCGAAGCCTTCTTCGCCGCCATCGCCTCGGTGCCGCCCGTGCGGCTGCTGGGCACGATGCTGAAGACCTTCGGTCCGTTCGGGATGGTGCGCTTCATGAAGGACCGCACCGCGCTGTTGAAGGGCGGCTCCGCGAAGCCGCCGGGGGCCGCGAATGCCGGGGCGATCCTGCAGTCCCTGTTCGACGCACTGGATGCGCGGCTGCAGACGGCCCAGTGGGTGGCCGGTGCGCAGCCGTCGGTCGCGGACCTGGCGGCCTACCACCCGCTCTGGCTGCACGTGAACTGCAGCCGCGGGCCGCTGAAGGCCGGGCGCGCGGTGCAGGAATGGTTCGAGCGGGTCGAGGCGATCGGGCACGGCACGCGCGACGAGATCGCGCAGGCCGACGCGTTCGGCGCCGCCCGCGAATCGGAGCCCCGCGCGGTGCCGGACAGCGAAGCCGATGCGCCGGTGGCGGTCGGCGGAAGGGTGCATGTCGCGCCCGTCGACTACGGCGTGGTGCCGGTGACGGGGACGCTGGCGGCGGTCACCGTCGACCGCATCATCGTGGCGCGGGACACCGAGGCATTCGGCACGGTCCACGTCCACTTCCCGCGCGCGGGTTATTCGATCGCGCCCGCATAGGAACGGAGAGGCATGGCGCCCCGCTCGATGACGCGGGTGTCGATTCGCGCGCCGCTCGGTCGACTGCATGGTGGGAGCGGGTCACGCATGGCGGCCCGCTCGCCACGATGCCGAGCACGGGGAGCTGCCACATGACCGATCTGACCCTCACCACCTTCGACTGGGTACCGGAGCTGCCGCGCGGCTACGTCCGGGACCTGCGCGTGCGCTGGGCGCTGGAGGAGGCGGGGCTCCCGTACCGCGTGGCGAGCGTGTCCTTTCACGACCGGACGCCGGAGCACTTCGCGCACCAGCCCTTCGGACAGGTGCCGTGGCTGACCGACGGCGACGCGACCCTCTTCGAGAGCGGCGCGATCCTGCTGCATCTCGGCGAGCGCAGCGACGCGCTGCTGCCAGTGGACCCGCGCATGCGAAGCGACGCGATCGTCTGGCTGTTCGCCGCGCTCAACTCGGTGGAGGCAGCGGTGCTGCCGTGGTCGGTCATCCGCTTCTCCGGTGACACCACCGACAGTCCGGGACGGCAGCATATCGACGGCTTCCTCGAAGCCCGGCTCCGGCACATGGAGGCGGTCCTGGAAGGGCGCGACTGGCTGGCCGGGACCTTCTCGGTGGCCGATATCCTCATGGCCGACACGCTGCGCCTGGTCGACCGCTTCGACGGGCTGGCGGCGCGACCGGCGTGCCGGGATTACGTTGCGCGCGTCACGGCCCGCCCCGCATTCGCGAAGGCGCACGCCGACCAGCTCGCGCATTTCGCTGCGGCAGACTGACGGGCGCTCAGCCCGGCCGCCGTGGAGGCAGCGATGGACCGTAGCGTGGACACCTATCTGGCGAAGGCAGTGACGTGGCGCGACGAGATGAGCCGCCTGCGGTCGATCGCGCTCGACTGCGGCCTGAGCGAGTCGCTGAAATGGGGCAAGCCCTGCTACGGCATTGCCGCGGGCAGCGTCGCCATCATCCAGCCCTTCAAGGCGCGCTGCGGCTTCATGTTCTTCAAGGGCGCGCTGCTCGATGATCCGGATGGCCTCATGGAGGCGCCCGGCCCGAACGCGCGGGCGGCGCGCCGCATGATGTTCGACAGCGTCGACGCGGTGGAGCGCATGGCGCCGCATTTGAGCAACTTCATTGCGCAAGCCGTCCGGGTGGAGAAGGCCGGCTTGCGGGTAGAGCGCAGCCGGGCGCCGGAGCCCTATCCGGCGGAACTGGTTGTCATGTTCGGCGAGGTGCCAGAGCTGAAGAAAGCCTTCGAAACGCTGACCTCGGGGCGGCAAAGGGGATATCTTCTCCACTTCTCGGGCGCCAAGCAGTCGAAGACCCGCACTTCCCGCATCGAGAAGCATGTGCCGCGGATTCTGGAAGGCAAGGGCATGCATGACTGAGGGCGCGCGATTCGACGATGCGAGGGCCGGCGGCGGGTGGCCACGAGGAAACCGGGTGCGCGACGAATCAGTGAACGATCTCGGCCAGCCGGTCGGTGATGCGGTGCCGGATTGGCGGGCGCCGCCGCTGCCGGCGCGCGCGGCCCTGTCCGGGCGGACCTGTGTAGTCGTGCCGCTGGAGGCAGATACCCATGCGGTCGCGCTCTTCGAAGCCTTCTCGGCGGATCGCGACGGCGCGGGCTGGACCTACCTGCCCTACGGTCCGTTTCCCGACCGCAACGCGTTCGACGCCTGGCTGACGGAGCAGGCTGCGCAGGTCGATCCACGGTTCTTCGCGGTCGTCGATAAGGCGTCCGGGCTGGCGAGCGGTCTCGCGGCCTACATGCGCGTGCAGCCGGCGATGGGCGTGCTGGAGCTCGGCCATATCCATCTCGCGCCCCGCCTGCAACGCACCGTGGCGGCAACCGAGGCGCTGTATCGCATGATCGACCACGCCTTCGCACTCGGTTATCGCCGCTGTGAATGGAAGTGCAATGCGCTCAACGCCGCTTCGCGCAGGGCGGCGTTGCGACTGGGCTTCCAGTACGAGGGGACCTTCCGGCAGGCCGCGGTGATCAAGGGTCGCAACCGCGACACTGCATGGTTCTCGCTGCTCGATCGCGAATGGCCCGCGATCCGGCCGGGCTACGAGGCATGGCTGTCGCCCGACAATTTCACCTCCGACGGGCGGCAGCGATGTCGCCTTTCCGAGCTGATCGCGCGTCACCAGTCGGCATGCTGAGCGGCAGGCCTGCTGTTGCACCGGTGCTGCCCCGCGCCGGCGTGAATCTGCTCACCGGCATCGATCTGCGCACGCTGGGCTACCGGTGCGTGCAGCGTGCCGCCACCGATGCGGTCGCCCACATCGTGCTGGCACGGCCCGCGGCCCGCAGCTAGCGTCCCACCCCCTTCCGCGCAACACGGTGGCAGTATTCGGTGGTGCAGTCCGGACCGCCCGCCCGGGCCACTGTTCGAGGACGAGGAGACGGATCGATGACGGACGCCGGCTTTCTTGCACGTCGCGAGCGGCTCGTCCGGCTCTGGCCGTACGCGGCGATCGCGATGCTTGCGCTGCTCGTCGGGTGCGGTGGCTGGCTGTGGTGGAAGGCGCCGCTGCTGATCAACCCCCTGGCGGTTGCGGAAGCCGTCCGGGCAGGGACGCTGCCGGACGCCACGGCGGGGCTGATGGCTGCCATGCTTCCCGTGGTCACGCTCGGCCTGCTGGTCGTGATGGCCGTCTTCGTCGTATTCGTCACCGCGATGTTCCGCAACGAGCGGCGGCTTCTCGCCATCGTGCGCACGTGCCGTGCGGCGGGCGACCGTCCCTGAGTCCGGAACCCAGCACATCCCGCGTCAGGAGCGTCCTGCATGAAGCTCACCGACACCTTCGCCGTTCTCACGCCGCGCATGGACGTGGCGACCGTGCCCGTCACGCCTACCGTCTACCAGGAGCTCGATTCGCGATTCGACGGCTTCCGCGGCCACGCCCTGGTGGCGGTGTACACATTCGACCGCGACTGGGGCAACTGGGAGCGCCATCCGCATGGCGACGAGATCGTGGTGCTCCTGTCGGGCACGGCGGAGATGATCCTGCGCCGCGATACCGGCGACGAAGTCGTGGCGCTCTCCGAGCCGGAGTCCTGTGTCGTCATCCCGCGCAACACGTGGCACACCGCCCGCGTGCGCGAGCCCACCCGCATGCTCTTCGTGACGCCCGGCGAGGGCACCGAGCACGCTGACGCGCCGTGACCAAGGCCGGCTATGGTGGGCGCCACGACAACAGGGGAGACGACATCATGGGACCGACCGCGCGGCAGTGGATCTACGCCGTCATCGCCATCACGGGGGTGGCGGTAACCTGGTACTTCAATCTGCAGTTCATCGCCGAGCACGGCGGACTCCCGATCGACCGCTTCATCGCGGATGTCTACGTCAATGCCGCCGCGAGCTCGATCGGCAACGATCTCCTGGTGGTCGTGGCCGCCTTCCTGGTCTGGTCCTTCGCGGAAGCGCGCCGGCTGGGCATGCGTCACTGGTGGGTCTATCCGATCCTCACCTTCGGGATCGCCATCGCCTTCGCGATGCCGTTCTTCCTGTGGATGCGCGAGCGCCGGATGGCGGCGCTGGCCGCAACGGCGTAGCCGGAACGGGCGCGGGACGGCCGGTCGCGTCCCGCGCCGGTCCGGCGCGCAGTGCTCATGCGTGCACGATCTCGTCCTTCAGGCCGTAGATCGTGGCGAGCACTTCGTTGCGCGACTGCTCGTCGACGCCGTGGGCCGCCATCGTGCCCATGATGTCGTCCATGGCGGCCATGTACTCGGCGGTGTTCACGTTCATGCCGCGATGGGCCTCGAGCATGCTGCGGCCGGTGTAGGTCTCCGGCCCGCCGCTTCCGGCACCCAGGAAATCACGCAGGTGCTGCTTGGCCTGCGCGAATTTCTCCGGGTCGTCCTTGAGCGGCATGTAGCGCGCCTGGATGACCGGATTGCGCAGATGCGCATCGACGATGTCGTCCACCAGCGCCGCGATGCCGTCGGCCTTGCCGAGTCGTTCGTAGAGCGTGCTCATGACGGGATCCTCCTTTGAAGCCGTGGTTGCGCACTTCGCCATGCGCGGCAACGACCCTAGGCGGATGGCGCGCGGGCGCCTAGTACACGCCCTGTACTGGCGTAGCGCGCACGCGGGTGCCTAGACTGGCTGCATGGCAAAGGGGTACGGCCAGTTCTGTCCGCTGGCGAAGGCCGCGGAAGTGCTCTGCGAGCGCTGGACGATGATCCTGGTGCGCGAGCTGTCCGCGGGCAGCCGGCGCTTCAACGATCTGCGTCGCGGCCTGCCGCTGATGTCGCCGACCCTGCTCTCGCGCCGGCTGCGGCAGCTGGTCGACGCCGGCGTGGTAGGGCACGTCCGCGACGACGACGGGACGCAGACCTATGCGCTCACGCAGGCCGGGGACGAGCTGCGGCCCATGGTCGAGCTCATGGGCACCTGGGGGCATCGCTGGGTCGGCAGCCAGCTGCAGGAGGACGATCTCGACGTCGGGCTGCTGATGTGGGACATCCGGCGCGGGGTCGATGCCAGCCGCTTTCCGGCCCGCCGGGTGGTGGTGCAGATCCGCTTCTCGGACGCCCATGCGGCGCGGCGCGACTGGTGGCTGGTCTCCGAGGCGGGCGAGACCGACCTCTGCATGGAGGACCCCGGCCACGAGGTCGATCTGCTGCTGCATGCCAGCGTCCGGGCCTTGACGGAGGTCTGGTTGTGCCGCGCCACGCTGGCCGAGGCCGAGCGCCGCAATGAGCTGCGCATGCTGGGCAGCGACGACCTGTGCCGGCAGCTGCCCGAGTGGTTGCAGGGCAGTCCGCTGGCGCGCCAGGGCGAGGCCTCCCTGCGCGAAGTCCCGATCACGGCCTGGTAGCCGCCGGCGGCGCGCTGCTCCCTGCGGTCGGCGTCACAACGCCAGCACGTGATCCACGCCAATGCCGGCGATGAAGTCCTCGTCGTGCGACACCACCACGATGGTGCCGGCGTAGTCGGCCAGTGCCCGCTCCAGCAGTTCGCGCGAGTCCAGGTCGAGGTGGTTGTCGGGTTCGTCGAGCAGCAGGATCGCCGGCGGCTCGGGGCCGCCGGTGACCGCCAGCAGTGCCACCTTCAGGCGCTCGCCGCCGCTCAGTGCATCCAGCGCCAGCAGCGCCCTGTCACCCTCGATGCGCAGGCTGCCCAGACGCGTGCGCCAGGTCTGTTCGTCGATGCCGGGGTGCAGACGGCGCAGATTCGTCAGCGCGGACTGCCCGGGATCGAGCAGTCCGAAGTCCTGGTCGAGATAGACGCCGCGGCCGTGACGCCGGCACCGACCCGATCGCGGCTGGAGCGTGCCGGCCATCACCCGCAGCAGGGTCGACTTGCCGATGCCGTTGCGTCCGTGGATGCGCCAGCGCTCGCCGGCACGCACGGTGACCGAGAGCGCGGCGCCGGTGCCATGGGGCAGCACCACGGATTCGAGATGCAGTCGCTGCATGCCCGGGGCGGTCTCGGCCGACAGCGGCAGGCGCTGACCGCGCAGCCGGTCCTGGCGCGCCTGATCCTCGCGCAGTTGTCGGCCGAGACGCATCGCGCGCTGCTCGTGCGCGGCGCCGCGCCGGCCGGCGCTGTGCTGGGCCTTTTCGGTGCGGGCATCCAGCAGCAGCTTGCTCTGCGAGCCCGAGCGGCGCTCGCGCTCGCCCTGCTGACGGCGTCGGGCGGCGCGTTCGACGGCGGTCTGGTGCTGATCCTGTTCACGGCGCTGCTGCTTGCGGGTATCGGCGATCCGGCGCGCCAGCGCCTCGGCTTCGCGTTCGCGTTCGGCGCGGTAGGCGTCGAAGCCGTCGCGGTGCACATGCAGACCGTCGCACCGAAGCTCGGCGATGGTGTCGAGCGTGCGCAGCAGGGCGCGGTCGTGACTGGCGACGAGGGCGCCACCGCGATGCGCGCGCAGCCGTTCGATCAACCAGCGGCGGCCGTCGGCATCGAGATGATTGCTGGGCTCGTCGAGCAGCAGATAGTGATCGCGATGCAGGAAGGCGGCCAGCAATGCCAGGCGGCTCCGCTGGCCGCCGCTGAGCGTGTCGGTCGGCGTGTCGGGATCGAGTGGAATGCCGGCCCCGGCGAGTTGCCGCTGCCACTCGGCCGGGAGATGCCACAGCGTCGCGACGCGGTCGAGGTCGGCGGGCGTGCCGGCCCCCGCGCCGATGCGCCGGAAGCAGTCGTGCAGCGCGCCGATTCCCAGCGCGTCCGCCACGCGCCCGTCCGGCACGGCGCGGAGCTGATCGACGCGATGGCGCGGGCGATGCCAGAGCACCGTACCGCTGGCGGGTGGCAGATCGCCCGACAGCAGGCGCAGCAGCACGGACTTGCCGCAGCCATTGGGGCCGACGAGCCCAGTGCGGCCGGTATCGAATCCGGCATCGACACGCCAGAGCGGCGGATCGTCGTTGAAGGCGGCACTGAGGCCGGAGCATGCGCAAGCGATCGGCATGGCCTGATCTCCCGGCGAGGCGGGCGACGGGCATGCATGCGTCGGATCGATCGGGCCGTCCCTGCACGCCCACCGCCACGCGAAAGCGACATCCCCCTGCGGGGACGGCGAAACTCGGTGGGGTCGGGCGCTACTTCATTGCGGCGGCGGGCTCCGGTGGCGCGGGGTGCGCGTCGCGAGCATAGAGCGCCGCGCCGGGTGCCGCAACGCCGGGCCATGCCGCGGACGTGCCACTATGGCGATCACGGAACCGATCGGCGACGCCCGCGGCCAATGACACAGAGTTGCATCATCAAGCACTTCCAGGACTTCGCCGAACTCACCCGCGCGGAGATCGATCTGCTCAGGACGCTGGAGCGCGATGCCCGGCCCTTCGCGGCGGGCGATTCGCTGCGCAGCATCGGCGACTCGTCGGGATCCTTCTTCACGCTCACAGAGGGGTGGGCCTGTGCCAGCCGCTGCCTCGCCGACGGCGAACGCCAGGTGCTCGACGTCTTTCTGCCCGGACAGGTCATGGGGCTGCGCGAGATCGGCTACGACCACGCGCTCTCCGACTTCGTGGCGCTGACCGACATCAAGGCCTGCCCGTTCCCGAAGGAGCGCCTCACCGAGGTCTTCGATCGTGCACCCCGGCTGGCGGATCTCTTCATGCTGACGCTGGCCCGCGAGCAGTCGATCCTGCTGGAGCGGGTCATCAACCTCGGCCGTCGCTCGGCGGAGGAGCGGCTGGCGCACTTCCTGGTCGAGATGAAGACCCGCGTGGCGCCGAACGCGGCCAGCTTCGAGCTGCACATGAACCAGACCATCATCGGCGACACGCTCGGCCTGTCCACCGTGCATGTCAGCCGCACCCTGCGCGCGCTCAGCGACCGCGGCCTGATCGCCAAGGCCGGCAGCCGCGTGCGCATCCTCGACCTGTCGGCTCTGGTCGACTTCGCGGGGTTCAACCCCACCTATCTCGAGCGCAACGTCACCTGGGCGCGGCAGAGCCGGGCCGAGGGCTGCGAGGAACTGGCCGACGACTGACGCGCCGGTCGCCGCTCCGCTATACGGGTGGTCGGCGCCCGATCACCGCGAAGACCACCGCCATGACGATGCCAATGACGAACAGGATCCACGCGATGTGGGTGGCGGTGCCGGCAATGCCGGTGAGGCCGAACATGCCGGCCACGAGGCCGACGATCAGGAACAGCAGGGCCCATGCGAGCATGGTCATCTCCGGATCCGTGAATGGTCGTTCCATGCTGGACAGGAGCGCGGCGAACGGCATTAACCTGGGTTAAAGCTTTCCGCGGCCATAGTGTGCAGGCTGTGTTCTCGACATTTCCCGCACACACCCAGAAGGAGGTGCCATGAATCGGGATCAGCTCGAAGGCAAGCGTGACGAACTCGTCGCGCGTCTCAAGCAGGAATGGGCCGAGCTCACCGACGACGAGATCCGTCTCGCCGAAAGCAACGTGGACGAGCTCAAGGCCAAGATCCAGCAGAAGTACGGCGAGACGCGCGAAGCCGTTTCCGAGAAGTTCAACCGTATCGTCGAGGGGGTTAAGAACAATGACGCAGCTTGAGAAGGCACGCGACACCACGGACCTGCGCATGGTCGCCATCGCGCTGCTGCTCGCCGGCGGATCGGTCTTCTGCCTCGCCGGTTGCGAGGATCAGGGGCCGGCCGAGGAGATGGGCGAGTCCATCGACGAAGCGGCCGAAGAAGCCGGTGACGAGATGGAGGAAGCCACCGACGGCTGACGCATCGACGCAGGCCGTCCGGTCGCGTCCGTTACGTTCGGGCGCGGATGCGCCCCGCATCGGGACCGTCCCGGTGCGGGGCGCACTGCATTCGGGGCACGGAAGCCGGCCGCCTCCGCTACGCCGTGATCGGGTGCGGTCGGTATGCTGGGCGCCGGGTTCCGATCTCCACCTGCGCACCGCATGTCCGGCATTCGAACGCTCTGCGTCTACTGCGGCTCCAGCCGCGGGAATCATCCCGACTATCTTCACGCCGTGCGCGCGCTGGGCAGTGTCATCGCCGAACGCGGCATCCGGCTGGTATACGGCGGCGCCAGTGTCGGGATCATGGGCGCGCTCGCCGATGTGGTGCTGGCCGAGGGGGGCTCCGTGGTGGGCATCATCCCCGAGCACCTCGTGCGGCACGAGGTCGCGCATCAGCAGCTGTCGGACCTGCGCGTGGTTGCCTCGATGCACGAACGCAAGGCGCTGATGGCGGAGCTGTCCGATGCCTTCGTCGCCCTGCCCGGCGGACTGGGCACCATCGAGGAGCTGTTCGAGATGCTGACCTGGGCGCAGCTCGATCTGCATCGCAAGCCGTGCGGCGTGCTCAATGTCCGCGGCTACTTCGACCATCTGCTCGCCTTCCTCGACCATGCCGAGGCCGAGCAGTTCGTGCGCCCGCATCACCGCGCCATGCTGCAGGTGGCGGACGACGCCGAGGCGCTGCTGGCAGCGCTCGCGCGATACCGCGCGCCGGGGGCGCAGAAGTGGACCTGAAACGGCGTGCCGGGTGCGCAGCCGTGCCGGGAATCCTGCTGGTGCCGGTTCTGGTCGCCTGCGGCGGCAACGGTGGCGAGGCGGCGCCGCCGCCCGCGGAGCCGCGTACCGACTGGTCGCGCGCGGTGACGCACAGCCATCTCGATCTCGATCTGGCGGCGCTGACCGGGCGCGCGGTGGTCACGGCTGCCGATTCCGACTCCGGCGGCCTGTCGCTGGCCGCGGACGGTCTGAGCGTCGACGGTGTGCGCTGGCGCGGCGGACCGTTGCCGTACCGGGTGGTCGACGGTCGGCTCGATATCGGCATGCCCGACACCGATGGCGCTACCGACATCACCATCGCGTATCGCTTCGCGACCAGCGATGCCCTCGACGGCTGGAACGCCGCGGCGGGACACAGCTTCCTGTGGCCCGATTTCTGCGCCAACCTGTATCCGTGCCGTCCGGACCCCGCGGACGGACAGACCTTCTCGATGGAAGTGAGCGGTGGCGCTCCGGCGGAGACGGTGATACATCCCGCCAGCATCCCGGCACCCGCGCCGGGCTACGTTCCGGCGATCGCACGCGGCGACTACACCCGGCTGGATCTGGGTGCCACCGGGGCCGGTACGCGCGTTTCCGTCTGGTACCTGCCCGGTCAGGCCGAGGACGCGCTGGCCGGGGCCGCGCACCTTCCGGCGGTCGTGCAGTTCTACGAGACGCGGTACGGCCCCTATCCCTACGGCGACGAAGTCGGGTCGGTGTCGGTGGCATGGGGCGGCAACGCCTTCGGCGGCATGGAGCACCATCCGTTCTGGCACGTGGCCGCGGCGTCGCTGTCCGACCCCGCCGTGCACGCCCACGAAGCCGCGCACGGCTGGTACGGCAACGGCGTGCGCATGGCCTGCTGGGAGGACTTCGTGCTCTCCGAGGGCACCGCCAGCTACATGGCGGCGCGGGCGCTCGGTGCGCAGGGCGTGGATCTGTGGCCGGAGTACGCATGCAGCCTGCGGCGCATCTGCACCGACGATGCGCGCAACACGGTCGCCCGCCCGGAAGGCTGCAACGGCATCGCCATTCTCGATCACCCGATCTGGTCGCGCGTGCCCTACATGAAGGGCGCCTGGTTCCTGCGCGAGGTCGCTGCCGTGGTGGGAGCGGAGCCCCTCGACGACGCTTTGGCCGACTTCCATGCGGCGCGTGTCGGCTCGGCGGCGCGCATGGCCGACCTGGTCGATGCGCTGGCGGCCCGCTTCCCGTCCGAGGCGGCCGTGATCCGGCAGCAGGCCGACGGCTGGCTGCACCAGCGCACCTGCCCCGCGATTCCCGACGCCGGGTGCTGATGCCCGGCGACACGACCCCACTGCCGACAAGGGGGAAACGGCAATGTCCGAACGCGTTCTGAGAGCGAGCCTTTGGCTGGCATGTCCCTTCAATCTGCTGGCTGCGGCCATCGTGCTGCTGCCGGGCAGCTGGCTGGGGCAGCTCTACGGGCTGCCCGCCGACGTGCCGCCGCTGTATGCGGCGCTGACGGCGATGTTCATCGCCCTGTTCGGCGGCGCCTACCTGTGGCTGGCCGTCAGCACGACCATCGATCGCGCCCTGCTGGCGCTGGGTGCCATCGGCAAGCTCGCGGCCTTCGGGCTGTCGGGGGTGCTGGCTTTGAGCGGGCAGGCGCCGGTCCCCGTCGCGCTCGCGGCGCTGGGCGACCTCGGATTCGCGCTGGTGTGGCTGACATGGCTGCGGAGCGGCCGGCAGCCGGAGTGACGCCGCAGTAGCCCCGGCCCGCGCGGGCTGGTAGAGTGACAAATGTCAATAATCGACGACGCCGCGACACAAGCGGCGCGCGATGACGGCCGTCGGCATATCCGCCGGCCGTCATTCAGCAGCACATGCGAGGGAGGGAGACACCATGCGGATCGGCCTGGTCGTGGATTCGTCGTGCGATCTGCCGCACGACTTCATCGAGCAGCACGGCATCGTCGTGATGCCCATCATCGTGCAGGTCGACGGCCGCGCGTTCGTCGACAACCGGGATGACGAAACCACCGGCAACTTCTTTCGCGAGCATCTGGCGTCGCGCCACGACGCGCACACCGTGCCGTGCTCGCGCGAGCAGATCCTGGAGCTGTTCCTGTCGCGGCTGGTGCTGGAGTTCGACTACGTCTTCTGCGTGACCATAGCCAGCAGTCGCAGCCCCATCCACGAGAATGCGCAGGCGGCCGTCAACGAAGTCATCTCGCGCTACAAGCTGCCGCGCCGCGAAGCCGGCATCTCCGCACCCTTCGCGACGCGCGTGGTGGACAGCCAGAACGCGTTCGCGGCGGAGGCGCTGGTGGCCGCGGTCGCGGCGCAGGCCATCGCCGACGGTCACGGCTTCATGGCGGTGCGCGATCGCATGCATGCGCTGATCCCGCAGGTGCACGGCTACATGCTGCCGCGCGACCTGCATCATCTGCGCATGCGGGCCCGTGCCCGCGGCGATCGCTCGGTGAGCTGGCTGGGCGCCACCATCGGCAATGCCCTGGACATCAAGCCGCTGGTCAAGGGCTATCGCAACGAGACCTGGGCCTGCGCCAAGCTGCGGCACTTCGAGGAGGGCGCCGAGCGTCTGTTCCGCTACGCGGCGGCGCGCGTGGAGAAGGGGCTGCTGGAGCCCTTCGTGACCGTCTGCTACGCGGGCGACCTCGACGAGCTGCGAGCGTTGCCCGGCTACGCGCATCTCTCCGAAGCATGCGAGGCGAACGGCGTCGCGCTGCTCAGCGCCATGATGAGCATGTCGGGCGCAGCCAATGTCGGGGACGGCGCGCTGGGCCTCGCGCTCGCCGACGAGGAGCACGAATTCGAGGCGTGACCAACCCGCCGGGCCCCCCGGTGATCAGCTGATGCCGGCCATCGGCGGGCTGACCCGCACCGCGAAGGGCATGGTGATCTCGTAGGTGATGCCGGTCCCGCGGCCGCCGTTGCGCCCGCATCGCATCGACGAGCAGTAGAAGCGGCGACCGTCCGGGGAGAACGCCGGACCCGATACCTCCGATCCGCGCACGGTGTTGTCCGGCAGGCGCAGCAGCGGGATGGTGACGCCGTCCGGCATCAGCACCATGGCGCGCATGTCGCCGCCGTCCTCGACGCAGACGATGTCGCCGTCGTCGGTCATCAGCAGGTTGTCTACTCCGAACAGGGCGGGTTCGTCCGGATCGACCGGCGAGCCGTCCGGCTGCGCCTGCGGCGAGTAGATGCTCTCGACGGTCTGCCCGACGGTGTCGATGGCCCAGATGTTGTCGTCGCTCTTGGTGGAGAAGAACACGAATCCGTCGAGGAACCAGCAGCCCTCGTTGCCGGCGAACACCGTGGTCTCGTCACTGTAGACCTGGCGCTGGGGGCGGCCGTCGTTGACCGCGTCGACCCAGCGGATCGGAGCCGGGCCCTGGCGCGCCGCCGCGATGCCGCCCTCGACGACCAGTACCTGCAGCACCCCGTCCTCGAGCTGCGGCCGCTGCCCGCGCGGCCAGTCGGCCTCGCTGAAGACATTGCGGTAGAAGCGGTCGTCGCCGCCGAAGTCCTCGGTGTGATAGATCGTGCGGTGGTCGACGTCGATGGCGAACTGCTCGTGGCCCTTGCGGCCGAAGATGTCGAGTCGCCGGCCGGCGACATTGCCACCCAGGGGGTCGCACTCGAACACGTAGCCGTCGGTGATCTCCTCGCCGCTCAGCCAGGTGCCCCAGGGCGTGGCCACACCGGAGCAGTTGGTCGTGGTGTTCTCCAGCACCCGGTAGGCATCGACCAGGGTACCGTCCGCGGCGAAGCGCAGCGCGCCCACGCCGCCGCGCAGCCCGGTGCCCAGCGCGGCCACGTTCTCGCGCGAGACGATCGGTTGCAGGGGCTGGACCAGCCCGCCGCTGGTGGCGTCGCGCACCTCCGAGTTGGCGATGTAGATCCAGCCGCCGTCCGGCAGCGCGAAGACGCCGGCGCCGTCGGGGTCGCGGATCCACTCGAACGGCGAGCTGGCAGGCAGGGGCTGCTCGCCCGCCACCGCCACCACGCGCGACGTGAACCCGGCCGGCAGCGACACCCCGTTCTCGTCCGGCGCCTGCAGCGGGCCGATGTCCGCGAACCGGCTGCGCGCGACCCCGTTGCCGCGCGGTCCGTCGCTGCCGCACGCGGTCAGGGCGCTGGCCGCCGAGATGCTGCCGGCGGTGAGCAGCAGGTTGCGGAGGAAGGCGCGGCGCGGGAGGCCTTGCGCCTCGATGGTGCGGAGTAGCGGATGCATGCGGGTGCTCGTTCGCGAAGGGCGGGATGTTGCCGGGAACCGCACGCATATTGCCTCCGTCGGCGCGTCACCGCGACCCGCAGCCCGAGGCGCGGAGAGTGATCGAACCGCGTGCTCCCTCGCCGGCGTCCGGCAGCGCGCATTCCGTCGGCGCCGCCCCGAAAGGCGCGCGCCGGATCTGTAACCGGGCTGTCACACGAGCGGCATCAAAGTGTCATCACCGGGCTGTAGCCTCGCGCTCGTTTTCCGGGGGTCGGGGATTCCAGACCGGAGCTCACATGACAAGGACGTTCCCGATGCGGACGTCGGATGAGCGAGTCGCGTGACCGTGCTGCGCCGAGGCACCGCGCGCCGCCGTCACCTTGTGCGGCACCGGCAGCCCGAAGGCCTTCCCACCCCCACCGGATTTCGTCCGGGCGCACGCCTGAACGGCACGCGCTCGAACCGTCAATTGCAGCCTGAAACGAGGTCATAATGCGCCGGTTAGGTCTGAAAAGTGTCGCTGCAGCCGTTCTCGCGTGCTACGCCGCCATCGCCGGCGCCGACGACGAGCTGGTCATCTATGCCTTCAGCAACGGCCTGCCGGCGACCGGGACCATCGTCGTGCTGGATGGCGGCAAGCGCCGTCCCATCGACGAGACCGGCGCCGTCGATTTCGACCTTTCCGCCGGTCAGCACAGCATCTCGCTGACCAAGGGCGGCGCCACGCTCCATACCTTCCAGTTCACCTCCGCGCAGGGGCAGCTCGTCGACATCAACGTCGCGCTCTCCGATGATGCCGACCCGCAGGTCTCGGTGGAGACCTACTTCAAGACCGAGACCGCACGCGATCGTTCGCAGGCGCCGAAGGGCGCCATCTCCGGGCGCATCACGCGCGACGGCGAGACATTGAGCGGCGCGCAGGTGCGCGTGCTGGGCACCGACGCAACGGCCCAGACCGATCCGGGCGGCCGCTATCAGCTCGAGCTGGCGCGCGGCGTCTACCAGTTCGAGATCACGCATCCCGACATGCCGGAGGCGGTCACCGAGACCGTGCGCGTGGTCAGCGACATCGAGAAGACCGAGAACGTGCGCCTCGGTGGCACCGGCACCGCCGGTGGCCCGAGCCTGCCCGGCGAGATCGAGGAAGTGGTCGCGGTCGCCAAGTTCCAGCCCACCGCCTTCGGCGAGAGCGAGCAGTTCTCGGCCAACGTGCTGGAGACCATCAGCCTGGAGCAGCTGTCGCGCTTCGGCGATTCGGACGTCGCCGCTTCGGTGGTCCGCGTCCCCAGCGTCACCGTCCAGGACAACCGCTTCGTCTTCATCCGCGGCCTGGGTGGCCGGTACGTGACCACCACGCTCAACGGCGCAACGCTGCCCAGCACGGATCCGACCAAGCGCGAGGTGCCGCTGGATCTGTTCCCCAGCAACATCGTCAAGCAGCTCGACGTCAAGAAGACCTTCCTCGCGGGGATGCCCGGCGAGAGCACCGGCGGCAACCTGGTCATCAACACGCGTACCTTCCCTGACGATGCGGCCGGGAAGCTCTCGCTGAGCCTCGGGTACACCTCCGGGCTGACCGGCGACGATGTCGCGGCCGATCCGTCCGACGGCAGCTTTGACCTGTTCGGCTTCGACGACGGTTCGCGCGCCGTCCCGGGCGGGGTCAGGGCCATCGCCGCCCTGCTCAGCTGCGAGCCGTGCGAAACCGAGCTCACCACCGGTCAGCGGCGGGAGCTCAACCGGGTCGGCGCCGTGCAGCTCATGAACGATCTCGAGCTGGACACCGCGACCGCCACCCCCAAGGTGTCGCTGGGGGCCAACTACGGCGACGTCTATCAGGTCGGCGGCAATGAGCTCGGGTTCTTCGCGGCCGCCAACTACCGCAACGGCTGGGGCCAGAAGGAGTCCGGCATAAGCCGCACCTATCGCGGCGGCGGCGAGGGCTTCGTCTTCGACAACTTCACCTTCGAGGAATCGTCCAACACGGTCGATGCAAGCGGCCTGCTGTCCATGGGCCTGAATGTCGGAGACAGCAGCTATCAGGCGACGACGCTGCTCTCCCGCGCCACCGAATCGACGGTCCGTGTCTCGGAGGGCACCGGTGGTGACTCCGGCGCCGAGTCGGTTCGCTATTCCATCGACTGGGAGGAGCGCCAGTTCATCTCGCAGCAGTTCTCCGGCGAGCATTTCATCGGCGGCATCAGCGGTCTCGCGGCCGACTGGCAGGTCACTGCCAGCAATGCGCGGCGCTATGCGCCCGATCGCCGCGAGGTCCGGTTCGACCTCGAGGGCGAGGACGGCGTCTACGACCTGCTGATCGCGAACCTCAGCCGCACCTACGAAGAGCTGTCCGACGACAATCTGGACGCGTCGGCGGATCTGGAATATCTGTTCGACAACGCCCTCGGCGACGCCACCGTCGACTTCGGTGTGCAGTTCATCCATCGCGAACGCGATGCCGACTCGGAGTCGTACGGCTTCAGCGGGAACGAGAGCGCTTTCGACTCGAACGCCCCGAATCTGCTGGTCAGCGATGTCGTCAACATGGACAACATCACCGGCAATCCGGGTACCGGGCTCGCGTTCTCCAATCTGACCTCGCCGAGCCAGAGCTACGAGGCCGAGCTCGATCTGAACAGCGTGTATGCCTCGTTCTCGCAGCGCTTCGCCTCGGCCTACCAGGCCATCATCGGCCTGCGCTACGAGGATTATCAGCAGGTCACCGACACCTTCAGCGTCTTCGGCGGCGGCGGTCCCGTGCAGTCGAAGATCGACGAGGGCGCGGTCCTTCCCAGCCTGGCGCTGAACTATGAAATCAGTGATCGCCAGCAGGTCCGCTTTGCCGCCAGTCGGACGGTGTCGCGGCCGGACTTCAAGGAGACCGCGAACTCGGCCTTCGTGGACGATCAGTTCAACTTCCGCGTTCGCGGCAACCCGCTGCTCAAGGTTTCGGATGTCACCAACCTGGACCTGCGCTGGGAGATGTACTGGAACGACACCGAAACCGTAAGCGTGGCGCTCTTCCAGAAGACCATCGACAACCCCATCGAGCGCGTGCTGCTCGCCGCATCGGGTACCGCCAGCAACTCGCGCACCTTCGAGAACGGCGAGGAAGCGGAGCTGTACGGCATCGAGCTCGACGGGCGCAAGGACTTCGCGTTCAACGAAGCCGCCACCCGCAGCATGTTCGTGGCGCTGAACACCAGCCTCATCGACTCCGAGGTCGAGCTCGGTGGTGGCGAGACCCGTCGTCTGCAGGGGCAGCCGGAGTACACCTTCAACCTGGTGGTGGGCTACGACGACTTCACCGGCAGCACGCGTCACGAGGTCACCGCGCTCCTGAATCAGTCGGGCGAGACGATCGTCGACGTCGGTGTGCAGGGGCAGGCCGACGTGGTCGAGGAGCCGCGCCTGGCCCTGGACCTGAACTACAAGTGGTTCCTCAGCGACTCCCTGACGCTCAAGGCGAAGGCGGGGAATCTTTTGGACGAGGTCGTCCAGTTCACTCAAGGCGGCCGTGTGTATCAGGAGTACAGGCAAGGCGTGACGCTTGAAGCGGGCCTCGATTGGAACTTCTAGCCCACTGCTGTCGCCTGCGAGTCGAAGCGTTCTACGCAGTCATTTAATGAAACCTACGGAGTTGTTATGAAAGTCTCAAACCTGTTGCTTATTAGCACCGTCGCTGTAGGCGCTTTGGGCGGACTGTACGGTTGCACCGAAGGCGACGAGACCTCGATCGTGGTCGAGGGCGATACCAGCAATCCGGACAACGGCAACGGCGGCAACGGCGACATCTCGCAGAACTGCCCGCCGGAGTTCTCCGACGCACGTCCGCAGACGGCCGACGGCACCGACGTGTGCGAGCTCAACGCCAACATCGTCAGCGACGTGACCCTGACCAGCGACATCATCTGGCGCATCGACGGTCGCGTCACCGTCGGCAACGGTGATCGCGAGCTCGCGAGCGAGACGCAGCTCGCCAATGGCCAGGACCTGCTGAACGTGACGATGACGATCGAGCCGGGCACCCACCTGGTCGGCGCCGATGCGTTCTCGCCGGACCTCTTCTCCAACCTCGTCATCACCCGCGGCTCGCGCATCATCGCCGACGGTACCGCCGACGCGCCGATCGTCTTCTCGTCCGAGGACGATGACTTCGAAGGCAACCAGGAGTGGGGCGGTCTGATCCTCTCCGGCTTCGCGCCGCACAACGCTTGCGAAGGCGACTTCTGCAACGTCGACGGCGAGGGCAATGCGGGCTTCATCGGCGGCGACAATCCCGATGACAGCAGCGGCATCCTGCGCTACGTCGTGCTTGCCGAGGGCGGCGAGATCATCAACGACGATGGTGACGAGATCAACGGCATCTCCTTCAACGCGGTCGGCTCGGGCACCACGCTCGAGTACATCCAGGTGCACGGGAATACCGACGACGGCATCGAGTTCTACGGCGGTACCGTCGACGCCAAGTACGTCGTGCTGACCGCGAACCAGGACGATTCGCTCGACTGGGACGAGGGCTACCAGGGCAATATCCAGTTCATGCTGCTCATCCAGGATTCCGAGAACGGCGACCATTGCATCGAGGCCGATACCTTCGGCAACCCGGTGCCGCCGGAGTCCAAGCCGACCATCGCGAACGCGACCATCGTGTGCGCCGGCGACCCCGAGTACGCGTCCTTCCGCATGAAGGAAGGCACGGGCGGCTTCTTCCACGGCACGGTTCTTTCGAACCTCGCCGGCGGCCCCGAGAACTGCGTCGGCGTCGAGGACGATGCGCGCGACAACCGCAACTCGTCGCTGGTCTTCGATCAGTTCATTGCCGACTGCACGAACTTCGAGATCGCCGGCCCGAACAAGGACCAGATCGGCACCTCGGAGCCCGCGCTCAGCACCGAGAACGTCTTCCAGGTGGATGCCGCGCTGAACGCCCTCTACGGCTCGCAGGCCGCGGAAGCGCGTCTGGCCGAGACCATCAACTGGGGGCAGTACAGCGTCGACAACTACGAGGAGAGCGTCGCCGACCCGTCGTTCTTCACGCCGACCAACTACCTCGGCGCGGTCGATCCGGACGCCACCGAGGCCTGGTGGCAGGGCTGGACGCTGGAAGGCACGGTGCCGTAAGCCGGGCGATCCGCCTCGGCGGATGGATCCAGCATTCTGTTGTACGCGGACGGCGGCCTTCGGGCCGCCGTTCTCGTTGGGCCTCGCGATGCGTGCACGGCTGGCGAAGCGCGCGTCGGCGCGCAACACTGCGCATTGCGCCGTCGCGCGAGTGCGCAGGCTGCCGTTCCCATTCATCCCCGGGGCTCCCATGCATCTGTCCGCCAGCGACATCGCGGCACTCGCCGTGCAGCACAAGGTTCACTTCCTCAACGAGCGGGCTATCCGCGACAACCGCTCGCTGGGCGATGCGGCTGGTCTGCGCGGCCTCGGCATCCACCTCATCACCGTGCAGCCGGGCGACGCCTCCACCGAGCTTCACGTGCATCGCTGCGAGGAGGAGGCCATCTACGTGCTGTCCGGCCGGGGAACGGCGACCGTCGGCGACGACGTGGTGGCGATCGGGCCGGGGGACTTCATCGGCTGTCCGGCCGGCGGTGCCGCGCACGACATGCACGCCGAGGGCGACGCACCGCTGGTCTGCCTGGTGATCGGGCAGCGGCTCGAGCACGATGTGGTCGACTACCCGCGTCTCGGCAAGCGCCTGTACCGCAACAGCGGGGAGTGGAACCTGGTCGAGCATTCGGCCATTGCGCGCATCGCGCGCTAGTGGTCCGCGTCTGCCTCCACGGGCACGATGGCCTCGTCGGTGCTCGTGCCGATGCGCGCGATCAGCGCTTCCAGCAGGTGCCGCTCGTGGGCGGCGACATCTCCGGCGTCGCCGGTGACCGCGCCGCTCCAGATCATGGGCAGCTGCTCGCGATCCGGTTCACGCGCCCACATGCGCAGCAGATAGACGCGCCATCGGCCCCTGCGGTCCGCATCGGTGCTGTCCGGATCGCCCTCCAGCGTGCGGTGTTCCACCTGCAGGACGTAGTCGAAGCGGTCGGACACCGTGGTGGCGATGCCGGCCTCGCCGAGGAGCGTGTCGATGGTCTCGCAGGCGCGCGCCTCCGCGGTATCGCCGATGACCCGCGGGATCACGGCCACCGAGCCGCTGCGGTCGAATGATCGAACCGGGTCCGCGTCGGCACGGACGTAGCCCACCGGCTTGGGGCCGATGCAGGCGGTGAGCAGGACGGCCACCAGCACCGCACACGGCACGCCGGCGGGCGCACGTCCGCGGTGCGCGGTACGGCCGGCCCGTTCAGCGCGGAGTCGCCCGGCAGTGCGATAGTGCTTGCCGGCCGCTCTCGGCAGTGCGTTCGTGGCGGCAGACCGCAGTGCAGGCATCGCGCTGTATGGAAAGGGGCGTCGGGCAAGATTGATGTCCCGCCGGCCGCGATGCAAGCACCCCGGAATCGCCGACCAGGACCATCATGCCCGAGCCACGTGCCCTCATCGCGGAGCGCCCATTCCAGAGCGTGCCCATCCTTCTGCTGCTGGCCGCCGCCGCCTGCGCGTTCGCCTACGGCATCACCACGCCGACGCTGACGCTGGAGAAGTTCGTGGTCGTCGAGAAGACGTACTCGATCCTCAACGGCGTCCGCGGCTTCTGGCAGAACCAGCAGTACTTCCTGTTCGTCGTGGTGGGCGGGTTCAGTCTCTGTCTGCCGGTGCTCAAGATGATCCTGCTGAGCGCGATCCTGATACTGCCGCGTCGCCCGGGTGTCTTCGCGCCGCTGGTCGATTTCGTCGACCGCATCGGTCGCTGGTCGATGCTGGATGTCTTCGTGGTGGCCACGCTGGTGACCACGGTCCAGCTCGGTGCCCTCGCCAAGGTGACCATTCACAGCGGCATCTATGCCTTCGGCGCCTGCGTCATCGCGACGCTGGTGGGTTCCACCTGGACCTCTGCCCTCCTGCGTGACGCCAACCGTCGGGCGCTCGCCGCGGCCGCCTGAGAAGGCTTCCGCGGACCGCACGGGATGCCGGATCGCGCATTAATTTGACAGCATTAAATTAATAGCGTTAACTGTATCCATGCCACGCACTCCCTATTCGGACGAAGAAGTCGCCACCCGGCGCAACGCCATCCTCGATGCAGCCATGGAACTGCACGACGACGGCGGCGTGGCGGCGCTGAGCTTCCGCAATATCGCCGCGCGTCTGGGCTTCAGCTACGCCACGCCGTACCGCTACTTCGCCAGCAAGGAGGCGCTGCTGACGGCGCTGCGCGCGCGTGTCTTCCGCTGGATGGAGGGCATCCTGATGGATGCGGTCGAGCGGGCGCCCGACCCCATGCGCAAGCTGGAAGCCCTGGCCGGGGCCTATGTGCGCGCCGGCATCGACAAGCCGAGCCGTTACGCGCTGATGTTCTTCCGGAACGACGAGCTCTCGCGGGAGCCGCGCTCGCTGGAGCTGGTCGCCGCCAAGCGCGACGCGCTGGATGTCTGTACCCGCGTGGTTGCAGCGGCGCAGGAAGCCGGTGTCCTGCGTCTGTCGGTCGACCCGCTGACCGCGGCGCATCTGTTCTGGGCGAGCGCGCACGGCATGGTCTCGCTGCAGGTCGCCGGCCAGTTCGTCATGGGCCGTTCGCTGGAGGCCCTGATCCCCGAGATGATCGCGACCTTCCTGGCCGGGCTCGAACGCCGTGCCGACCAGGATGCCGTGGACGCACCCCGTTACCGCATGACGTAGCCGACGAGACGCCGCCCGAGAGCGGCAGGAGGAGATCATGAACGCACCGCACGCCTGTCCCGAAGTCCGCCGCATTCCCTTCGACTATCCGTCCGACATGTCGGCCGACTGGAATCCGCGCGATCCGGAGTTGAGCGCGCTGCTCAACGGTCTGTCGCTGACCATGCCGTACCTCGAGCCGTACCTCATCCGCACCATGCGCGAGGCGGCAGCCCGCAT
This sequence comes from Algiphilus sp., assembly GCF_023145115.1. NCBI lineage: Bacteria > Pseudomonadati > Pseudomonadota > Gammaproteobacteria > Nevskiales > Algiphilaceae > Algiphilus > Algiphilus sp. The sequence goes on along the minus strand of NZ_JAGLEJ010000040.1, from coordinate 129,864 downwards.
CACCGACCCCGCGCTGCGCGCCGAGGCGGAGGCCTTCATGGGGCAGGAGGGGCAGCACTTCCGCGCGCACCGTCGCTTCAACGACATCATCAAGGCCAAGGGCTGCCCGCGCCTCGCCGAGGTCGAGGACGAGATGGAGCGCTCCTACGCGCGGCTGCAGCAGCGCTCGCTGCCGGTGCGCATGGCCTATTCCGCAGGCTTCGAGGCGATGACCATCGGCCTGTCGCGATGGCTCATCGAGGATCGCGTCCGGCTGTCCGCCGGGGCCGACAGCCGCGTGGTGTCGATGGTGCTCTGGCACATGGTCGAGGAGACCGAGCACAAGCTCGTCGCCTTCGATGTCTACCAGGCCCTGCACGGTCGATACTGGCGCCGGATGATCGGTGTCTTCCACGGTTCGTTGCACGTGCTCTACTACGGGATGCGCGGCTGCATGATGCAGATGCGCGAGAGCGGTCGTACCGGGTGGCGCCCGCGCTGGCGCCTGCTGGTGCGTTTCGCCTGGATGGCGCGCAGCGTGCTGCCGGCGCTGCTGCACGCCGCGCTGCCCGGCCACGATCCGCGCAAGACGCCCGATCCCGCCTGGGTGACGGCCTGGCTGGCTGCCTACCGCGCCGAGGGTGGCAGCGGCGTGCCGCTGGTCGACACCGCCGATCCGGACATGCCCATTCCATTCCGGTCCACCGTTCAGCGGGCCGCATCGTGACGGATGGCGATGCACTGGACGGCATCCGCCGCCACCTGATCGGTCACGGCGCGCTGCTGCTGTTCGTCGGCGGCGTGATCGGCTTCGGCTTCCTGTTCTTCCTCATCGGCAGGCTCGAGCTCTGGCCGCTTCCGGGCGCGATCGACTACCAGATGCCCGGTACCTACGACGCGTGGCGCATGGCGCACATGGAAGCCATCGTCAACGGCTTCGGCCTGTGGCTGGCAGCGGCCATACTGCCCATGCTGCCGCTGGGCCTGAAAGCCCTGCGCGGCGTCGGCTATGGTCTGATCGTGGTGGCGTGGACCTTCGTGGTGGCGTCGAGCCTCGATCCGCTCTTCCCGGACAGCCGCGGCCTGGCCTTCGGCGGCCCGTGGACGAACACGACGGCGTTCTTCCTGTTCTACGTCGGTGTCCTGCTGATCATGGTGATCACCGCCGCCATCGCGTGGCGCTGCCTGCGGCCCGGGGCGGGCGCAGCTTCCTGACGGGGATAGCGTCTCAGGCGCTGGCGTCCAGCCCCAGACCGCGGGCCGCGCGCGACAGCTCCGTTTCCAGGTAGGCCACGCACAGTCGCAGACGCGCGGGGGAATGGCGGCGGTGCGGGTAGACCGCGTGGATCGCGACGGCCGGTAGCGGATGCGCCGCGAGGACCGTCTCCAGGCGCCCGGCGGCGAGATCCTCGTGCACGTCCCAGATCGACTTCTGCACCAGGCCAGCCCCCTGCAGAGCCCACAGGTGCGCGGTCTCGCCGTCGCTGCTCGCCAGGGCGCCCGCTACCGGCACCACCGTGCCGTCGGCGAAGCGCCACTCCGAGGTCGGTGGATAGCCCGTGCGGATGCAATCGTGAGCCGCCAGATCGGCAGGCGTCCGCGGCCGCCCGCGGCGCGACAGATAGGCCGGAGATGCGCAGATCACGCGCCGGTTCGGTGCCAGCTGGCGGGCGATGAGTGTCGAATCGGGCAGCGCCCCGAAGCGCACTGCAAGATCGAACCCGTCATCCACCAGATGGACCAGCGCGTCGCTGGTGTGGAGCTGGATGCGCAAGCCCGGATGCATCGCCTGGAAACGATGCAGCAGCGGCGCGAGTCGGCGCCCGAAGGCCACCGTGGAGGTCATGCGCAAGGTACCCGACGCCGTGGCGCTGCCGCGCGCCACCTCGGTCTCGGCATCGTCGATCTCGGCGAGTATGCGTGCGCAGTGCGCCCGGAAGGCGGCGCCTGCATCGGTCAGGGCGATGCTGCGCGTCGTGCGCTGCACCAGCCGCGTGCCCAGACGCTTCTCCAGCCGCGCCAGTCGTCGGCTGACCACCGCCGGGGACACGCCGAGCCGGTGCCCGGCAGCGGCCATGCTGCCGGTCGCGGCGATGGCGGCGAGTGTTTCCATGTCGACCAGGCGGTCGGTCACGCGCGGGTGATGGCTGGCATTTCAGCAATTATTGCAAATTGCGCAATGAATGATTGACCGAAACGCTGTTTATCGCGAACGGTTGCAATATTACGGTGTGCATCCATTTGCATGCGGGTGCGCAGTCATGGAAATCAGTCTGAAGGGACACACGGCCCTCGTCACCGGCTCGACCGGCGGCATCGGCTTCGCAACGGCGACCGCCCTGGCGGGCGCTGGTGCTGCCGTGATCCTCAACGGACGCGACGCCGCGCGCGTGGACGCAGCGCTGACGCGTCTGCAGGCAGCCGTTCCGGGCGCCGAGGCGCGCGGCGCCGTAGCCGATGTCGGCACGGCCGAGGGCTGCGCCGCCCTGGTCGACGCCGAGCCCGCGGTCGACATCCTGGTCAACAACGCCGGCATCTTCGGTCCGAAGGACTTCTTCGAGACGCCGGACAGCGACTGGCAGCAGTTCCTCGATACCAACGTGCTGTCGGGCGTCCGGCTGGCGCGCGCCCACGCGCCGGCGATGGTGGCGCGCGGCTGGGGCCGGGTCCTGTTCATTTCCTCGGAGTCGGCCCTCAACATCCCGGCCGACATGATCCACTACGGCGTCACCAAGACCGCCAACCTGTCGGTATCGCGCGGTCTGGCGAAGCGGTTGGCCGGCACCGGGGTCACGGTCAACGCGGTCCTGCCGGGACCGACGCTGTCCGAAGGCGTCCAGGCAATGCTGGGTGGCGACGACGCCGGGCAGGACATCGCGGCGGTGGCGGCTGACTTCGTGCGGCGCGAGCGGCCGAGCTCGATCATCGGGCGCGCCGCGACCGTCGAGGAGGTCGCCAACATGATCGTCTACGCGGCATCCGAGCAGGCATCGGCGACCACCGGCGCCGCGTTGCGCGTGGATGGTGGCGTGGTCGACACCATCGCCTGAGCGCGGTCAGTCGTCGGCGTTGTAGCTCTCGATGATGTAGCCGCCCGACTTCTCGTCGTGCCGCATGGCGATGAGCTTCTTCGCCTGCGCCGCCTCCAGCAGCTGGCTGAAGCTGCGGAAGCCGTGGTAGCTCTCGTTGAATCCCGGGTTCCGTCGCTTCAGCGCCTGCTTGACCATCGAGCCCCACACCTTGTCCTCGCCGGTGCGCTCGCGGAACAGGTCCTCGACCGTCTCCAGCACCAGGTCGAGCGCCTCCTGCTCGCGATTGTCGGCCGCCTTGGTTGCGGCCGACTTCCTGGCCGCCGACTTGGTCGCTGTGCGGCGCTTGCGGCGCGCGGGCTTCTCGGAGTCGCGCACCAGGTCGTCGTAGAAGATGAACTCGTCGCAGTTGGAGATCAGCAGATCGGAGGTCGAGTTCTTGACGCCGACGCCGATCACCAGCTTGTTGTTCTCGCGCAGCTTGCTCACCAGCGGCGAGAAGTCCGAGTCGCCCGAGACGACGACGAAGGTGTCGACATGTCCCTTGGTGTAGCAGAGGTCCAGGGCGTCGACGACCATGCGGATGTCGGCGGAGTTCTTGCCCGCCTGGCGCGTGTGCGGGATCTCGATGAGCTCGAAGGACGCCTCGTGCATGGCGGGCTTGAACTCCTTGTAGCGCGCCCAGTCGCAGTAGGCCTTCTTGACCACCACGTTGCCGCGCAGCAGCAGGCGCTCGAGCACGCGACGGATGTCGAAGGCGGCGTACTTGGCCTCGGTCACGCCCAGCGCGATGTTCTCGAAGTCGCAGAACACGGCCATGTTGTACGTCCGGGTCGTCTCGTGCATCGGGCTTCTCCTCCGGGAACCGCACCCAGAGTACCGCTCTCCGGCCCGTCAGGCCGCGCCGGCGCTGCCGGCCGGCACGGCCGCGTCGCCCGGGTCAGGCGCCGGCGCCCTGCTCGATGGTGCCGCAGGCCACGCGGGCGCCGGCATCGCCACTGGGCTGGCTTTCCAGGTCATCGGCATCAGCGTGCACGATCACCGCGCGGCCGATGATCGACCGCTCCCCGTGCAGCTGCAGGTGGGGGACCACCACATCGACGGTGGCGCGGCCGTCGGCATCGGCGCGGATGTTGCCGAGGTCGCCGACGTGGTGGTCGGCTTCACGCGGTCCGCCGTGCCGCTCGTCGGTGGGATTGAAGTGCCCGCCCGCCGAGGTGGCGTCCGGTGCCGAGCAATCGCCTTTCCGGTGGATGTGGAAGCCGTGCTCGCCGGGCGCGAGGCCGGTGATCGTGCCGGATACGCGGATCAGGCCGTCCTGCTCGCCCTCGAAGCGGACCGAGCCGCTCGCCTCGTGGCCCCGGGTGGCGGACAGCGCCGCCTGCGCCGACTTTCCGTCGGACGGCGCCGATGCGCTCTGCGCCTGTTCGGGCGGTGGCTCGCCGGTGTCGGGGCTGCACGCCGCGAGCCCGGTCAGGCCGAGCGAGAGCAGGGAGATCGCGATGATTCTGGACATGATGTTCTCCGTGTCGGGTGACGCGGGCCGGGAGCGCCGTCGATGGCGCACCCGCGACCCGCTCGGCATGTCCACCGTGCGCGCCCGCCTCTGAACGACGACTTAGCGCCCCGGTCGCGTCGGCGTGCCCGTGTCCGCCCTAGCGGCTGCCGCCGAACCGTCTCCCTAGCGACAGCCCCGCCTGCTTGGCGTGATAGCCCACGTCGGCTTCACCGCCACCGAGTTGCACGGGGATCGAATCCTCGCCACGGATGGTCTCGTGGGGCACGTAGGTCCAGTAGCCGCTCACCGTCCAGGGCCCGAAGCGGTAGCTCGCGCCGGCGGTGTAGTGGGTGGTGGACATCACCGGTCCCAGGAAGGCGAAGAGCGTATCGCCGGCGCGCACCGGCTGGCGCGAATCGATGTAGCCCGCGCGCAGCGCGAGCCGCTGCGTGGCGCGCCATTCGACGCCGATCTTCAGCGCGTTGACGTCGCGCCAGCCGAAGCCGGGGCCGTTCGCCGAGCCCAGTCGGTTGCCGTCGACGAGCCGGGCGATGCCGTTGCCGAAGGCCTTCTGGTCGGAGAACACGAAACGCTGCAGGTCGATCGCGATGGTGACCGAGGACAGCGGCTGCAGCGCGATGCCCGCCCCGTAGATGGCGGGCAGCTGCAGCCGGCCGCCCTCGGGCAGCAGGCCGCGGTAGCGGTCGTGCTTCTGCGTCCAGGTCGGGGACCGGTAGGCCGCACCGGCCGACAGCCAGTCGGTGATCCGGCCGTGCCAGCCCACCGCGACGTTGGCGCCGAAGGCGCCGTCGGTACCGCGGTCGGTCACCGCCCCGGGGGCCACGGAGGCGTTCGCCGGCGAGCCTTCCGGCGCGGTGAAGCCCTGGAGCCCTTCGACCGCGAGCGTCTGATACCCGACGCTGATCGATGCACCGACGTGATGGCCCGGCGCGGGCCGGAAGGCCAGGACGCCGACCAGGCCGATCTGCCCCAGCGACAGTCGGGCGGTGGGGCCGCCACCGAAGCGCTGGAAGGGATTGCTGCGGTATTCCGGGCCGACTCCTGCGCTCTGGAAGGTCGCGCCCGCGGACCAGCGCTCGCCGAGGTCGAATGCGGTGCCGAGCTGCGGCACCGGGAGAATCACGGGCTTGCTCAGATGGACCGAGTCCGGTCCGGCTGCATTGCCGGTGATCTCGCCATTGGCGTCCGGATCGATGAGCGAGATGCCGATGTCCGCGCGGCTGCCGAGCGTGCCGGCATGGGCCGGATTCGCGCCCAGCGCGCTGGTATCGCGCGCGAAGCTGTAGGCGACCCCGGCCATGCCCATCGACGGGATGCCGTAGCCGTGCTCGAACGGGCCGAGGGAGGCCGGGGCGGCAGTGCTCGACAGGACGGCGAGGACGGCTGCGAGGGCGCGCAGCGGCGCCGGGCAAAGGCGTTTCTGGGTCATGCAGGTCTCCCCCGATGGGTTCGGGCTCGGGCCCGAAATAAGTTGTACAGCGTTCAATTTAACTGCTACAAACACCTCGTGTCCCCCTCCGAGGGGGTGGGAAGAACCGGTGCCGGCCACACTCGGGAGCGTCATCGCCCGGCACAGAGCGATTGCGGGTCTGCACGAGCGCCGTCTGCGCGTGCGATCGTCGTGCGCCGTGCGCGACCGCAGCCCGCCCGATCGCCGCCATCCCGGCCAGGCCGGACAAGGAGACCCATCGATGCATCCGCCACTGTTCCGCGCCGTCCTGATCGCGCTGGCGATCGCCTTCGCCATGGCCTTCGTGATCGTCGTGGTGCCGCCGCTGTTCGCGTCCGGGGACGTGATCGGCGCCTTCGCCGCCGGCTTCGTGAATCCCTTTGCGTCCGGCTACGCGATCGACGTCATCCTGTGCTGGTGCGTGCTGGCGGCATGGGTGGTGCACGACGCCACCGCCAACGGCGTCCGCCATGGCTGGATCGCGCTGGTACTCGGGGTGGTGCCGGGCGTGGCCACCGGCTTCGCGCTCTATCTGCTCATCCGCATGCGCCAGCGCCCGCTCTAGCGCCGGTCGCTGCTATCGCGCTCGGCGGCCGAAGCGGTAGCGGAAGAAGCCGGGCACGATGTGCGGTGCGCACATCATCTCCGCGAGCAGGGCGAACTGGTCGAACCAGACGCGGCGTTCGGTCCCCAGATCGCCGTCGAGCAGGAACCGGTCGACCGCCCTGATGCCCGGGCGCGTGTTGCGGGTGCGCTTCATGCGCCACTCGATGAACACCACCGCATCGTTCCCGCACGCCCGATCGACCTCGCCGTGCAGATCGGGCATCCAGCGCAGCAGGCGCTGCAGCTCCGCGTGAGCGGCGTCGCGGCCGTGCACGGGCGGAAGGTGCGGTTGCAGCAGCGTGACGTCGGGATGCAGGAGCGCCACCAGCCGCTCCGGCGTGGGAGCCGACCAGACGTCGGCGAAGGCGGCAGCAAAGGGATGCACGGCGACCTCCGGAGATCGTGATGGGGCGTACCAGAGGTCAAACCGCCCCGGTACCGCAGCCTAGTCCGCCCGGGCGCGGCGTGCCACCGCGGGGCGGCTATTGCTCCGGATAGGCGGTCCAGCCCAGGGTCCAGTCCGCCGCTTCGCCCGGGAGCATGGCACCGATGAAGGTGGCGCCTTCGTCCCAGAACTCGTCCTTGGGCAGCGGCGCCGGGATGACGCCGGCAACCTCGGACTGCATGGTGAAGACCGGTCGCACCGGGTCCAGCGCGCGCGGCGTCAGGCCGTTGGCGCCGACCAGCCCGCCACGCCGCTGCGTGAGGATGAAGTCGTTCTCGCTGAAGCCGCCGTCGTCGTCATCCGCGCCGCGCTCCGCCGGCAGCGGGCGGTCCGGCGTGGGCCCGCTGGCGTGCAGCGCGATGCCGGCGAAGTCCAGGCGCCGGTCGGCCACCAGACGGCTGACATCGGCGCCACGCAGATCGATGGCCTCGCCGTTGAAGCCCGAGATCAGCACGTTGCGGAAGTGGCCGGCGCTGCCGCGGCGGATCACCATGGCACGATGCAGCGCGCGCGAGCGCCGGCTGGCGAGCAGCGTCACGTTCGAGAAGTGCGGTTCGGAGCGCGGTTCGGCGTCGGGGTCGTCGCCGTCGTTGTCGGCCTCGAATGCGTTGTCTCCGATATCCGGATGCAGCTGCACCAGCAGGAACTGCACGCGGCCCTGCCAGCCCATGTCCCAGTCGAAGGCATCGTCGTCGGCACCGGTGATGACGATGTGCGACAGGTCGACGTTGCCGCCGAAGATCTCGACGCCATCGTCGAGACCGCGGTGCACCTGCACGTGGCGGACGATGGTGGCCGACCCGCAGCCCCCCAGCGTCAACCCGTTGAGCTCCACGTTCCGCGCCAGCTCGAAGCCGGCGAACTCGACGCGCACGAACTCCAGCACGCCGCAGCTGTCGTCGGCTGCGTCGCCGCCGAAGTCGCCGCGCGCGTCATCCGCGCTGATGCCCTCGACGTGTGCATCGGCGCGATTCACCGGGGCGTTGCCCAGCAGCACCAGTCCGCCCCAGTCGCCGGCGGCGCGCGTGCCGGGCGGATGCACGCTGGTGAAGACGATGGGCCGCTCGCGGGTGCCGCGAGCGAAGATGCGCGCGTCGCGGGTGATCACCAGCGCCGATCCGCTGTCGCCCTTGATGGTGACGCCGGGCTCGATGGTGAGCTCGGCACCGTTCTCCACGAAGGTCTGCCCGGCAAGGATGTAGGCGTTGCCCGATTCCCATACCGTGTCGGTGGTGATGCGCGTGTCGACGACGTGCTCGCGGTCGCCGCTCAGACCGTAGAGCAGAAGGCTCCCGGCGATCATCAGCGCGGCGAGCGCCATCGAAGCCATCGTCGCCGGACGCTGACGCGCGGCCGCGAGCGGCGAGTGCCGCGGCGCACGCGGTGGCTCCGAACCGACCGTTGTCGCGGCGTCGCCTATGCCATCGGTGGCCTGGCCGTGTCCGAAGGCGGCACTGCGGAACTCCGCAGTCGTCGTGGTGATGTCGTCGGGAATGCGACCGGCCGCGTCCATCGCCTTCAGCTCGGACGCGATGCGGCGCATGTCCGGGTCGGCGAATTCCAGGGCGCGGTCGAGCATCGATCGCCGATAGGTGGCATCACCGGTCAGCAGCCGGAAATGCACCATCGGCATGCCGTCGTTGATGTGACGGTCGCAGGCCCGCTTGAAGGCCCAGAGCAGGTCGACCGCGCGCACGCGGTCCGCCAGCGTGTCAGCTGCCATGGCGTCAGCACGTAGAACCGGGGACGCGAAAGGCTACGGCGCACGTGTGACGCTAGTATGGCGTCCCGATGTCAGCGGGCCCGCCAGCCGATGCCCGAATCGATCCGCGCCATGCGCGAAGCGGAGCTTTCCGCCGTCGCGCGGCTGTTCACCGATGCCGTACACGCGCTCGCCGCCGGCCACTACGATGTCGCCCAGCGCCACGCGTGGGCGCCGCGTTCGCCGGACCTCGCGCAGTGGCGCGAGCGCCTGCGCGGTCGCACGGTGCTGGTCGCCGTCGCCGAGTCCCGCGATCTGCGCGGCTTCATCGCGTACCAGGACGACGGCCACATCGACATGCTGTTCGTGGCCCCCGCGGCGGCGCGCTCCGGCGTCGCGACGCGCCTCTGCGCGTGCGCCGAGGCGGCGCTCGCGGACGCCGGTGTGTCGGTGCTCAGGACCGAAGCCAGCCTGGTGGCGCGGCCCTTCTTCGCGCAGCGGGGGTTCGCGGTGGTGGCCGAGGAGCACGCCGTTCGCGGCGGCGTGACGCTGCGCCGCTTCGCCATGCGCAAGGCACTGGCCTGAATCCGGCGATGGCGCCGCGCCACCGTGACGTCATCGTCCGCGGGTGACGGAATCCGCCGCTGTCGACCCGCCACCGGCGAACCCGGCCAGCGCCGCGTCGCAGTCGGCGGCGATGCGCAGGTCGAGCAGCGGGTCGGCGCGCGTGCGGCCGAGATTGACCGCGCAGCACGGCATGCCGAGTTCGCGCGCGGCGCGGACGAAGCGGTAGCCCGACCACACCATCAGCGACGAGCCCACCACCAGCAGCGCATCGGTCTCGGCCAGCGCCGCCATCGCCGCATCGACGCGCGGTCGGGGAACGTTCTCTCCGAAGAAGACCACGTCCGGCTTGATCATGCCGCCGCAGTGCGGACAGTCGGGTATGCGGAAGCCGGGCGGGATACTCTCGAGGTCGGCGTCGCCGTCGGGTGCGGAACGCGCGTCGGGGCGCGGGAAACGCCGGTCCAGCCAGTCCTGCAGCTCGGCGCGCGGCCAGGTGCCGGCGCATTCAAGGCAGATCAGCCGATCGATGCGGCCGTGCAGGTCGATCACGCGCCGGTGGCCCGCGGCCCCGTGCAGCCCGTCGACATTCTGTGTCACCAGCGCATGCACGCGGCCGGCTGCCTCCGCCGCCGCGAGCGCGCGATGCGCGGCCGTTGGCTTCGCCCGCGAGACCACCGGCCATCCGGCATGGCTGCGCGCCCAGTAGCGCCGGCGCGCGCCGGCGTCGCTGCGGAACTGCTGGAAGGTGATCGGGCGGGCACGCTTCCAGCCGCCGTCGCCGTCGCGATAGTCGGGGATGCCGGCGCCGGTGGAAATGCCCGCACCGGTGAGCACGAAGAGGCGTCGATGCGGGCGAAGCCACGCCGCGAGACGCGCGCTGCAGTCGGTGACCTCGGCCACGGCCGGTGTATCCATGGCGGCAGCCTACGCAGCGCGCGCGGCCGATGCCACGGGACCGGCATACTCGTCGCACACGGATACGCGGAGAGCGGCATGGCGAGCACCGGGCAATGTCTCTGCGGGGGCGTGGCGTTCAGCATCGATGCGCCGCTGGCGCCCATCCAGATCTGCCACTGCAGCCAGTGCCGCCGCGCCCAGGGCACGCCGCTGGTGACCAACATCCCGGTGCCCGCGGAACACTTCTACATCGATCGCGGCGCCGACCTGCTGCGCGCCTACGAATCCTCGCCGGGCAAGCGGCGCGTGTTCTGCAGCAACTGCGGCTCACCGATCTACAGCCAGCGCGACGCTGCGCCCGACGCCGTGCGCGTCCGTGCCGGTCTGCTCGACGAGCCGGTGGAGGCGCGCCCCGCGCTGCACATCTTCGCGGCATCCGCCTGCGGGTGGTGGCCGATCAGCGACGACCTGCCGCAGTACCCCGGCGCGGTGCCGTTGACCGCAACCCGCTGAGCCGGCTGCGCGATGCGCGCGAGCGATGATGCGCCGGCTCGGCGGCGCGTGTTCTTCGCATTGTGGCCGGACCCGTCGTTGCGCGAGGCGCTGGCCGCGCATGCCGGGTGCGGCGATGCCGGCGGGCGGCCGGTGCCGCGCGCGCAGCTGCATCTGACCCTGGTCTTTCCCGGCTCCGTGCCGGCCGAGCGGATTCCCGTGCTGTGCGAGCGCGCCTCGGTGGTACGGGGCACCGCCTTCACGCTGACGCTGGACCGCATCGATTGCTTCCCGCGCGCCGCGGTTGCCTGGATCGGTCCGTCGGTGACACCGCCCGCTCTGCAGGCACTGGCCGGCGCGCTGTCCGATGCCTGCGCGCGCGCCGGCACGCCCGGAGAAGGTCGGCCGTTCCGCCCGCATGTCACGCTGCGCCGACACACCGCGCAGCTGGTGCGGGCGGCCGTGCCGCCGGTGACATGGCCGGTGCGCGATTTCGTGCTGGTGGAGTCGGGCAGCGGCGGCCGGCCGGGCGCCTATGCGGTCCTGGCTCGGTGGTCGCTGGAGCCGTGATCGGGGGCGGCGAGGGGGCGGGCGCGTAGCCTCCGGATGGTGTCGATGACCACTTCGGGTGCCTCCTCGGCGACGAAGTGCCCGGCCTCCGGCAGCAGGCGCAGCGTCGCGCCGGGGATGCCGTGCGCCAGTTCGTGCGCGGTCGACAGCGGGATGAACGGGTCGCGTTCGCCCCAGACGATGGCGGTCGGGCAGTCGATGCGGGCAAGGCCGTCCACCAGCCCGTTGCGCGTGGCGACCCGGTAGTCGGCGAAGAAGCGCGCCAGGTAGGCGCGGCCGGTCGGATCGCCGGTGACCCAGCCGCCGTACTCGGCGAGGGTTGCGTCGTCGAGGATGCCCATGCGCCGCTCGCGCCGCACCGCGTGCCGGTGCAGCGCGGCGATGGGCAGCATGCGATAGGCGCCGGCGGCGCCGGGCAGACGTCCGAGTGCGCCCATGAAGCCGAACACGGCGGCCCACGCCGGCACGAAGCTGCGCTGGGCGCGACTGTTGAGCAGGCACAGGCGCCGCACGCGATGCGGGTAGGCCAGACAGAAGCCGAGGGCGAGATGTGCGCCGTAATCGTGCACGACCAGATCGGCCGCCGGAACGTCGCAAGCGTCGAGCAGCAGCGCGATGCGTGCCACTTCGCGGGCGTAGTCGTAGCGTGCCCGCGGACTGCGTTCCGATTGCCCCCAGCCGGGCCAGTCCGGCGCGATGACGCGGTTGTTGCGCGCCAGCGCCGGAACCACGTGCCGCCAGGTCGCGGCGCTGCCGAAGTAGCCGTGCAGCAGGACAATGGCGTCGGCGTCGCGCGGGCCGGTGTCGACACAGGCGACCCGGAGGCCATCCACCCATCGTGTCGCCCGCGGCATCGTTGCGGGAGAATTCCCGGCGAGCGGCGTTGCTGGGGACGGCGGGATGGCGATCATGGCGGCAGCGTGCGTGCCGCTCGCGGGCTCCCGCAATGACCCGCGACGTCATCGCGCTCGCAGTCGTGGCATGGGGCGGGCATGATGCCGGCGGGGACCCGCTGCGGGGGACACGATGGATCAACTGGTGACGGCACTGTGTGTGGTGGCCGCGGTGGGGTGCGGCCTGATCGGGGGCGTCTTCTTCGCGTTCTCGTCCTTCGTGATGGGGGCGCTCGGGCGTCTCGCACCCGGCGAGGGCATGGCGGCCATGCAGGCGATCAACGTGGTGGTGCTGAACCGGCTCTTCCTGGGCAGCTTCTTCGGTACCGGGCTGGTCTGCCTGGTCGTCTCGGGAGGCGCCATCGCCGTCGGGCGCGCGGACACGGTCCTGATCCTGGTGGCCTCGATGGTCTATCTGCTCGGGGTCATCGGTGTGACGGTGGCGTGCAATGTCCCGCGCAACGAGCGTCTCGCCGCCGTTTCGCGCGAAGCGCCCGAGGCGACCGACGTCTGGCGACGCTACCTCGTCGAGTGGACGACGTGGAATCACGTCCGTACCGCCGCCGGGCTGCTGGCATGCGCGCTGTTCGGCGTCGCGCTGTCCGGCTGACGGCGCGCCGCCCGCGGGGCGGCACGCCGTCGCCGTCCGGGGCTCAGGCGCAGCTCGCCGCGTCCGCCGGCTCGTGGTCCACGGGCGCGGTGTTGGCGGCGCCCGCCGGCACCATGGGCAGGACGCGGGCGTCGGGATCGATCGGTGCGCGCACCAGCTTCGGTCCCCGCATGGCGAGCGCGGCGGCGAGCGCCGACGCCGGGTCGTCCGCGGCGGCGAGGTCGATCGCCCGCACGCCGTAGGCGCGCGCCAGCGCGCACAGGTCCGTGCCGCGGGCGTAGCCGGAGGCGCTGTAGCGCCGGTCGTAGAACAGCGCCTGCTGCTGACGCACCAGTCCGAGCCCGCCGTTGTCCATGACGAGAACGGTGACGTCGAGATCGCGCTCGGCGAGCGTCGCCAGTTCCTGGGCGTTCATCAGCAGCGAGCCGTCGCCGGACACGCACAGTACCGGGGCATCCGGTGTCGCCAGCGCGGCCCCGATGGCGGCCGGAAGGCCGAAGCCCATCGTGCCGAGGCCGCCGGAGGTCAGCCAGCGGTCTGGACGCGTGAAGGGATAGTGCTGCGCCACCCACATCTGGTGCTGCCCCACGTCGGTGGTGACGACGGCGTCCGGGCCCAGCGCCGCCGCGCAGGTGCGCACCAGCGTATCGGGCGAGAGCCGTCCGGGCGGTGCGACCGGCGGCGCGCGATCCTGTTCCCGGAGGGTCGCGATGCGCGCGCGCCACGCGGTGCGTCGGCACGCGGCCACGCGACCGGTCAGCGCCCGGAGCGCGGCACCGGCGTCGGCCGCGATGGCCAGCTCGGGGCGCCGGATCTTGCCGTGCTCGCGCGGGTCGATGTCGATGTGGATCACGCGGGCGTCGGGCGCGAAGGCATCCGTGCGGCCGGTTGCCCGGTCGTCGAAGCGCGCGCCGACCGCGATCAGCAGATCGCACTCGTCGATGGCGCGGTTGGTCGAGCGCGCACCGTGCTGCCCCAGCATGCCGAGCGCCAGCGGATGGTCGGCGGGCAGCGCGCCCAGTGCCATGAGGCTGGTCACCGCCGGGATGTCGCCGTGCTCGGCGAGCGCCCGGGCATGCGCGCTCGCGGCGCGGCTGCCGCCGCCCAGATAGAGCAGCGGGCGGCGGGCGCGATCGATCATGGCGGCGGCCTCGGCCAGCGCCGCCGGGTCGGGCGGCTGCGCGGCGGCACGCTCGGGTGTCGTCCCATCGGCATCGGGCACGACGGCCATCTGCAGATCCTTGGGCAGCTCGACCACCACCGGCCCGGGCCGGCCGCTCTCGGCGACCCGGAAGGCCTCGTGCATCCAGCCGGGCAGGTCGTCGGGATCGCGGATCTCGATGCAGGCCTTGGTCACCGACGCCACCAGCGCCGCGGTATCGACTTCCTGGAACGCATCGGTACCGCGCAGGGCGCGCGGCACCTGACCGACGATCGCGACCATCGGCACCGAGTCGGCGCGGGCGTCGGCGAGCGCGGTGAGCAGGTTGGTCAATCCCGGGCCCGAAGTGACGATGCACACCCCGGCGCGGCCGGAGGCGCGTGCCATGCCCTGGGCGACGAAGCCCGCACCCTGCTCGTGACGGGTCAGGATGTGGTCGATGCCGGCGTCGGCGAGCGCCCGGTAGAGCGGCAGCACGGCGCCGCCGGGTATGCCGGCGACGCGCTGCACGCCGCGCGCCTCGAGAAAGCGGGTGATCCATTGCGCGCCGGTCGGTGAAGCGGTTTCGGTGTCCATGTCGGTTCCTTGAGAGAACCCGCGGACGCTTGCCGGCAGCCACAAAAAACCCCCGCCGGCCGCGCCGGCGGGGGTCTGGAGATTGATGCAGGCAGCCCCTACCGCGCGACGTCCGTGACGACGGCGACGGCTACCAGAATCATGCTGTGCGGGGTTGCTGAGCGCATGCGCGAAGAATAGGGCGGGCGTGCGCGACCGTCAATCCAGCGCGCCGAGCCGCTACCATCGCGCTGCCGGATCGACGTGAGGCAGGGCCATGACGCAGCGCGAAACCATCGAGTGGCACGATTTCGAGCGCGTCGAGCTGCGCGCCGGCACCATCGTCGAGGCGGCCGTCTTTCCCGAGGCGCGCAAGCCGGCCTACCGGCTGCGCATCGACTTCGGGCCGGAGGTCGGGGTGCTGCGATCCAGCGCGCAGATCACCGACCACTACCAGCCCGAGGCGCTGATCGGCCGTCAGGTGCTCGCAGTGGTCAACTTCCCGCCCAGGCAGATCGGGCCGGTGCGTTCCGAGTGTCTGGTGACCGGCCTCCACCGCGACGACGGCACCGTGGTTCTGGCGGTGCCGGACGCACCCGTGCCCGACGGCGCGCGCCTGGCCTGAACGCCCTCCAGCGCCGCCCGCGACGGGCTGAAGGGGCGAGGCGCCGCGCCCCGATGCGGCAGTGCAACAAAGCCGCTACGGCGCTGTCACGAAACCGTCACAACCGCTGCCTAACATGCCCTCCGTTTCGACGGCGGATGGTCGGCAGCGCCGGGTTCGCTCGACGCGAGCGCGGCTCGGGGGCGGCTCATCGTGATGCTTGCGGTATCACTCCAGACAGCGCTGTGCCGCGTTCGGCATGCCGTTCCGGCAGAGGCGCCGCAGCGATGACGTCCGTTTTCCGCACGCGCCTGCGGCCGGCTCCCCGCCACCGGGGCGAGGCCGGACGCGCACCGACCGCGCCGCCGAAGACCTTTTCAATCACACAGGGGCATGCAGGCATGATGCGAACAGCAACCGCGGGGGCCGCGATCGCCATCGCCGCCGTATCGGCGACCGGCGTCGCGTGGGCGCAGTCACTCGACAGCGCCATCGATCGCGGGGTCCAGCGCACCGCGCAGGCGCAGAGCCAGCAGGATCAGATCGACGAGGTGTTCGAGCAGACCCAGGAGCGGCTGCGCGAGTACCAGGACGTCCAGAAGCAGATCGACAATCTCGAGGTCTACCTCGCGCAGCTCGAGCGCCAGGTCGCCAACCAGGACCGCGAGCTCACCTCGATCAACACCTCGATCGAGAAGGTGACGCTGATCGAGCGCCAGGTCACGCCGCTGATGCTCAAGATGGTGGACGCGCTCGATCAGTTCGTCGAGCTCGACGTGCCCTTCCTGCTCGACGAGCGCCGCGGCCGCGTCGACAAGCTGCGCGACCTCATGGACCGCGCCAACGTCACGGTGGCCGAGAAGTTCCGCACCGTCACCGGCGCCTACCAGACCGAGATGGAATACGGCCGTACCATCGAGGCCTACCGCGGCGTGCTGCCCGGCGAGACCGAGCGCGAGGTGGATTTCCTGCGCTTCGGTCGCGTCGCGCTGCTCTACCAGACCCTCGACCAGACCCGGGTCGGCATGTGGAACCCGGTGAGCGGGAGCTGGGAGCAGCTCCCGCGTGAATACGTCGGTCAGGTCACGCAGGCGATCCGCATCGCCCGCGAGCAGGCCGCACCCGATCTCGTCCGTCTGCCCATCAAGACCGCGGAGACCGCCGAATGAAAGCGCTGAAGCAACTCATCGCCGCCGCGGCGATCGCGGCCAGCCTGACCCCGTTATCGGTGTCGGCCCAGGATGGCGAGCCCGCCAACAGCATGCGCGAGCTGCTCGATCTGGTCGAACAGGGCCTGGCCCGCGACGCCAGCGAGTTTCGCAGCCGCATGCAGGCGTTCAAGGACGAGCGCCAGAAGCAGGAAGCGCGCCTGTCCGAGGCGCGCCGCAGGCTGGAGCAGCTCGAGGCGCGCAGCACCGAGCTCGAGGAAAAGTTCCAGTCCAACGAGACCGAGCTGTCCGAGGCGCAGGCGCGGCTCGACGAGCGTCTGGGCACGCTGCGCGAGCTCTTCGGCGTCCTGCAGCAGGTGGCCGGCGATACCCGCGGCGTCTTCCGGTCCTCGATGATCACGTCGCAGTATCCGAGCCGCGACGATTTCCTGGATGACCTCATCCAGAAGGCCGGTTCCTCCAGCGAGCTGCCCGAGATGGCCGAGCTGGAGCGTCTCTGGTTCGAGATGCAGCGCGAGATGGCGGAGTCCGCCAAGGTCACGCGCTACACCGCGCAGGTCACCGGCCCGGACGGCAACAAGTCCGAGACCGAGGTCGTGCGCGTGGGCAGCTTCAACATCATGAAGAATGCCGCCTACCTCGACTGGGAGGCCGACACCCAGCAGCTGGTCGAGCTGCCGCGCCAGCCGTCGGGGCGCTACCTGTCGTCGGTGGACAGCTTCGTCCACGCCGGCGGCGACGATGTGGCGCCGCTCTACGTCGACCCGTCGCGCGGATCCATCCTCGGCCTGCTGATCCAGACGCCGGATCTCGCCGAGCGTGTCGATCAGGGCGGCGTCGTCGGCTACGTCATCATCGCGCTCGGTGTCTTCGCGCTGCTGATCGCGATCTGGCGGCTGATCGCGCTGTCGCTGGTCAGCATGAAGGTGCGCGCGCAGCTCGGCTCGGACCAGCCCAGCGAGGGCAATCCGCTGGGCCGCATCATGGGCACCTACAGGAAGTACGAGAACACCGACAACGAGACCCTGGAGCTCAAGCTGGGCGAGGCCATCGCCAACGAGACGCCGCGTCTCCAGCGCTTCCTCGCGGTGCTGAAGATCATCGCGGTGGTAGCGCCGCTGCTCGGCCTGCTCGGCACCGTCACCGGCATGATCAACACCTTCCAGGTGATCACGCTCTTCGGTACCGGCGATCCCAAGCTGATGGCCGGCGGCATCTCGCAGGCGCTGGTCACCACCGTGCTCGGCCTGTGCGTGGCGGTGCCGACGGTGCTGCTGCACACCTTCGTGCAGGGCCGCGCCAAGTCGGTGACGCAGATCCTGCAGAAGCGTTCCATCGGCATCATCGCCGAGCACTCGGAGCGCGGGCACGGTCATGTATCTGCTGCTTGAGTCGATCCAGGACGTCCGCCTCTTCCTGGAGCGCGGTGGGGATGTGCTCATCCCCATCATGGCGCTGATCCTGGTGATGTGGCTCCTGATCATCGAGCGGGCGATCTTCTTCCGCTTCGGTTTCCCGCGTCTGGCGGCGCATCTCCGCGAGCGCTGGGAAGCGCGCCCGGAGCGCCAGTCGTGGAAGGCCCACGAAGTCCGCAAGGCGCTGGTGGCGGAGTCGTCGATGAGCCTGTCGCGCGGCCTCGATGTCATCAAGACCCTGGTCGCGATCTGCCCGCTGCTCGGGCTGCTCGGCACGGTGACCGGAATGATGGAGGTCTTCGACGTCATGGCCTTCGTCGGCAACGGCAACGTGCGCGCCATGGCGGAGGGCATCTCGAAGGCCACCATCCCGACCATGTCCGGCATGGTCGGCGCGCTCACCGGCGTGTTCTTCATCGCCCTGCTCGAGCGCCGCGCCAAGCTGCAGCAGACCCATCTCGAAGACGCGCTCACCTTCGATCACTAGGAATCCGTATCCATGCGTGAACTATTCAGCCAGGCGGCGGAGCAGGAAGAGGAATCGGCGATCGACATCACGCCGATGCTCGACATCGTCTTCATCATGCTCATCTTCTTCATCGTCACGGCGACCTTCGTCAAGGAATCGGGCATCGACGTCAACCGGCCCGACGCCCAGACGGCGACGCAGCAGGACCGCGCCAACATCCTCATCGCCATCGACAGCAGCGGCGCCATCTTCATCGATCGTCGCCGCGTCGAGATCGATTCGCTGCGCGCCAACATCGAGCGCCTGCACGCCGAGAACCCGCAGGGCACGGTGGTGATCCAGGCCGATGAAGCCGCCTCCACCAAGCAGCTGGTCGCGGTCATGGATGCCTCGCGCCAGGCCGGCGTCTACGAAGTCGCGATCGCGACCGAGCGCCGATGACCGCCGCGGCCGCCAGAGGCAACGGGGACGGCGGCCGCGGGCCGCTGCGCGTGCTGGTTGCGCTGCCGGCGGCCATCGTCGTCACCTTCGCGGTCTTCTTCCTGATGCAGCTCCTCATCGAATCGGGCAAGAGCGCGCTCACCGACGAGTACGAGGGCCGCGTCGTCGACTTCGTGCGCGTCGACCAGGAAGAGCAGGTCGAGGAGAAGCGGCGCAAGCCCGAGAAGCCGCCCGAGCCCGAGAAGCCGCCGCCACAGCCCGAGACGCCGCAGCAGCAGATGAACGCGGACGTGAACCAGTCCATGGACATCGGCGCCGTCGGCATCAATCCCGAGATCAACGTCGACGCCGGCGACATGGGCGGCGGCTCCGGCGACGGCGAGTACCTGCCCATCGTCAAGGTGTCGCCGGTCTATCCGCAGCGCGCGCTCCAGCGCGGCATCGAGGGCTGGGTGCTGGTCGAGTTCACCGTCACGACCTCGGGCAGTACCCAGGGCATCAAGGTGGTCGACGCCGAGCCGCAGAACATCTTCGACCGCGCCGCCATCGAGGCCGCCCAGAAGTTCAAGTACAAGCCGCGCGTCATCGACGGTCAGGCCGTCGAGGTCTCCGGCGTGCAGAACCTCATCCGTTTCGAGCTCGAACGATGACCAGACTCCGCATCCCCTCGCTTCTCCTCCTCTCCGCCTTCATCGCCGCACCGGCGACGATGACCGTGCCGGTGGTCTGGCAGACCGCGGCGGCGGCAGACGACCAGCGCGACCCCAATGTGCGCACCAAGCGCACGCCGTCGATGCGCGAGAACGTCTACAAGCAGATCACGCGCGTGCGCGAGGCCGCGGAGGCCGAGCGCTTCGGCGATGCGCTCAAGATCCTCGACAGCCTGCTGGATTCCAACCTCAACAGCTACGAGGCCGCCATGAGCTACAACCTCATGGCCTACATCCAGTACAGCCGCGACAACTACGCGGGCGCCATCGACGCCTACAACAAGGTGCTCGCCCAGGAAGCCCTGCCGGAGTCGCTGGAGAAGAACACCCTCTACAGCCTCGGGCAGATCCAGATCGCCTCCGAGCGCTACCGCGACGGCGTGCAGACGCTCGACCGCTGGTTCGCGATGGAGGACAAGCCCAGCGCCAGCGCGTACATCCTGCTCGGGCAGGCCCTGTTCCAGCTCAAGGAGTACGACCGCGCCCTGCAGCCCATCGAGACCGCCGTCGACATGACCCGCGCCGAAGGCGGCAAGGTGCGCGAGAACTGGCTGCTGCTGCTGCGCGCGATCCACTACACCAGGGAGGACTACGGCGCGCTGCGCAATGTCCTCAAGCAGCTGGTCGCGCAGTTCCCCAGCCGCGAGTACTGGACCCAGCTCTCGGCGGTCTACGGCGAGCTCGGCGACAGCAAGAAGCAGCTCTCCGCCATGCAGAGCGCCTACGAGCAGGGCCTGCTGCGCACCAGCAACGACTACCGCACCCTGGGGCAGCTCCTGCTCGCCAACGACGTGCCCTACAAGGCGGCGGCCGTGCTCGCCGAGGGATTCGACAAGGGCGTCATCGAGCCCGACGTCACCAGTCTGCGCATGCTGGCCGACGCCTGGATGCTGGCCAAGGAGTACGACAAGGCCGAGGACGCCCTCAACCGCGCGGCACAGCGCGCCGATGACGGTGAGCTCTACCTGCGTCTGGCGCAGATCCACGCCGAGCAGGCCGAGTGGACCGAAGCGCTCGCCGCCGCGCGCCGGGCCGTCGAGCGCGGCAACCTCAAGCGCCCCGACCAGGCGCGCATGACCGAGGGCCTCGCGCTCTACAACATGGACCGCCTCGAGGAAGCCAAGGCCGCCTTTTCGCGCGCCTCCCGCTACGAGCAGTCCGAGGCCGCCGCGCGCCAGTGGACCAGCTACATCTCGCGTGAGCAGGAGCGCCTCGCCGCGCTCGACCGCGCCCGCGAGGCCGCCGAGCGGGCAGCGAGCCAGAGCTCCGGCTAGTCGATTCGGGCAGGGAGGCGGCCCGGCGCTGGGCGCGGCCCCGCCCGCCGGCTCCTCTCCCCGGTGGCGGGAAGAGGGCGGTGCGCACCGTAGCGGCGGGCGCCGCCGGGTGGCACGCCATCCTCCGTGATGATTCCCGCCCCGCAGCACACGCGCGCATCAACGCGCGGGTGCGGAACCCGCGGCCGTCACCGTTCGTGGCTGTACAGCAGGTCGCCGCCGCTCTCGACGCCGGCCTCGGTCTGGATCGAGAAACCGTTGCCGAGGTCGTAGCGCATCGTGAAGATGTGGCCGGGCTGGAACAGGCTGACGCCGTAGCTGATGTAGAGCCGGGTGCCGATGTACTTGCCGACGGTCAACCGCGCCTGCGAGCTGTCCTCGCTGTCGGCCGCGCCCACGGATATCTCGTCGACGCCGATCTTGCCGCCGATCTCGCGCGCCAGCCAGTCACCGCCGGAGAGGCCCAGCGCCAGCGCCGCGGCGGCCAGCGCCGAGCTGTCGCCCTCGCTCGGTCCGCCCTCCGGCGGCGGCCGGCCGAGCACCAGCCAGCTCAGCTGCTCGTTCTGCGTCATCGGCGGATCCGAGAACAGCTCGAACTCGGGCTTCTCGATGGTGCCGCGCACGCGCACGCCCACGGTGATGTCCTCCGCCGGATTGCGCACCGCCTCGAAGTCGAGGCCGGGCTGTGCCACCGGACCGCCCGCGAAGACGATGCGCCCGCGCTCGATGCGCAGGCGCTGGCCGTAGGCGTCGTAGCGCCCCTCCTCCAGGGTCAGCGCGCCGCGTGCGCGCGTGACGCGGTTGGGCTCCTCGATGACGGTGATGGAGCCGGCGAGCCGGGTCTCCAGTCCGTAGCCGGTCAGCGATACCGCGTCCCCCAGCGCGAGCGTGATCCGCGCGTCCACGGGCAGGCCGGTCCGGACCTCGACCTCGCCATCGTCGTCGACGAAGACCTGGTCGGCGTGCGGGCCCTCGCCGCCACCGCCGGAGAACTTCTGCGGCTCGATGCGCGCGCGCGGGACGGTGACGGTCCCGCGGATCTCGACGCGCTCGGCGACGCGGATCCGGAGGTCCGGGGATATCCAGGCGCTGACCTCGGGCAGGTTGGCTGCCTGGAAGTCGGCGCCGGTGACGCTCAGCTCGGCCCGCAGCGGATCGGCATCGAGTGCGGCATCGCCGTCGACCCGGATCTCCCCGTCGCCGGAGCGCGCCTCCAGGGCCAGCGTCAGGCGGTCATCCTCGGTGGTGGCGACCGAGCCGCTGATGTCGCGGATGTCGATGCCCGGCGTGCGCAGCATCAGCCGGCCTTCGGCGAGCTCGGCGCTGGCGTCGATATCCGGTTCGCCCATCGTGCCGCCCAGCCGTACGTTCGCGCGCAGATCGCCGGCGGCCTCGAGCACTTCGCCGGTGAACAGCGGGACGAAGTCGATGCTCGGTAGCGTCAGGTCGAGCGCACCGGCGAGCGCGGCGTCGGGGGTCAGGCCGAGCGCGGCCTCGCCGTCGAGCTCGCCGCCGGCGACGCCCACCGACAGCGCCGTCTGCAGGCGGCCGTCGCCGGTGCCGCTCGCGGTCAGCGTGCCGGGGCCGAAGCGCAGCTCGGGACGCTTGGGCACGCTGATGCGCCCGGGCGCGATCTCGATCGTGCTGTCGAGCTCGGCGATGGCGCCGTCGCGCATGCGTATCCGGCCGGAGCCGCTGAGCCCGCCGTCGACGCGCATGCCGGCGGGCAGGAAGGCGGAGAGCGCGTCGAGCGCGAAGCGCTCCAGGCGGTAGTCGGCCTCGACGGCGCCGTCCTGCACTGCGGCGCGCACGCAGAGGGCGGCGTTCTCGCCGCTGTCCAGGCAGGCTTCCTCCAGCCGCACGCGGCTCGGGCCGAGCGCCAGCGCCACCGGCGCGCGCAGGTCCCACGCCGGGATGCGGCCGGTCAGCGGGTCCAGGCGCAGGGATTCGATGCGACCGCTCCAGCGGCGCGCGTCGAGCTCGGCTCCGCCCTCCAGTATGGCCTCGACGCTGCCCTGCGCCAGCGTCGCGCGGGTGCGCAGCGTATGCGCGGACATGCGGCCGTCGAGCTGAACCAGGGCGCTGCGCACCACCGGCTCGGCGCCGCCGGAGCGCACTTCCCCGACCTTGATCGTGGCCTGCGTCGCGCCGTCGAGGGCGACGTCCGCATCGATGCCCAGGCTGTTGATCGACACGCCGGCGGCCGCGAGCCCGCGCGCCGAGCCCTGCACCCGCGCGCGCAGTTCCGGCATGGCGCCCTGCACGCGCGCAGTGAGCTGCGCCTGTCCGCCGACGTCGGGGATGAACTGCGACAGGTCCGGGCTGTCCAGCGCCAGGTCCAGCGCGAACGGCGGCGTCGCGCGTCCGGATGCGCGGAGGGTGGAGTCGGCCGAGCGCAGCCGTGCCCGCTCGATGCGCACCACCGATTCCCGGAAGGTGCCCTTCGCATCGAGGGCGAGCGGGAAGCCGCGCAGCTCGGAATCGGCGATGGCGACATCGAACTGCACGTCCGGTCCGCTCTCCGGCAGGCGGAAGCGGGTCTTCGCCGTGCCGCTGATCCGTCCCGGGAAATCGGCCGCCAGTGCCGCGGGGTCGATGCCGCGCAGCGCGAGATCGAGCGTGCCGTCTACCTCCGGTGCCCATGCCACCCGACCGCTGGTGCGCACCGAGCCGTCGAGCGCATCGACCACGAGGCGGTCGATGGTGGCGTGGTCGGTGGCGCCGTGCGCCTCGCCGTCCAGCGCGAGCGTCAGCGATCCGGGCAGCGCCGTGTCCTCGCCGGCGTCTTCGTCGGCGGCCAGCATGACCTCGGCGGCCGCTTCGACACGGGCGCGCCAGTCCCCGGGCATGCCACTGGCTTCGAGCGACCCGGACGGGCTCCGCCACAGCGGTGCGTCGGCACTGGCGGGATCCTGCAGGTCCTGCCAGCTCACGCGCGCCTCGAAGCCGTCGGCGCCGCGCCACGCGCCGGCGATGGCGATCTCGCCGCCGGGCGCCAGCGCGATGTCGGCGTCGACCTCGGGAGTGGCCAGCGTGCCGGTGACCCGCGCCGAGCCGCGCGGGCTGGTGGCCAGCCGCTCGGCGGTGGCGGCGCCCGCTGGCCAGTGCAGGTCCTGCCAGTCCAGCGCCAGATCCAGCGGAATGTCGCCGCCCACCGGCAGCGAGCCGGAGGCGGTCAGCGTACCGGCGCCCTCGAGCGAGAGCCCGGTGATCTCGACACCGCCCTTCGGCAGCCGCACGTCGGCTTCCATCGAATAGCGGCCGTAGGCCGGCGCGTCGACCGCGAAGGATTCCACCCGCACGCGCCGGCCCGCGGCCCAGGCGCTGAGCGTGGCGCTGTCGACCTGCGCGAGCGTGGCGTCGTCGCGCGTCACCCGCAGATCGGTGATGCGCGTATCGGCCAGCGTCACGCGCAGCGGAATGAGTACGTCGAGCGGTCCCGCCGGGGGGGCGTCGGGCGGCGCCGGTTCGGTCTCGTGCAGGGCCACGGTCACGCCCTCCGCCTCCAGCGTGCGCACGAAGAAGCTCATCTCCGGCAGCCATCCGGGTATCCAGCCGAAGCGGAAGCGCTCCACGGTAACGGTCGCGCCCGGTGTGGCGATGCGGATGCCGCCGAGTTCCAGCGTGCCCAGCAGCCGTCCGTCGACGCTGGCGACATCGAAGGTCTCGCCGGCGATGTCGTCCGCCAGCGCGACCGCGGCGCGCAGACCGCCGGTGGTCAGGCCGAGCCAGCCGAACAGGAACACCACGATCAGCAGCGCCGCGGTGATCACGCCGCTGGTCAGGCGGGCGATGAAGCCGAGCCAGCGCGCCGCCCGCCTCACAGTCCGACTCCGATGCCGATGTGCAGCCGCAGGCCGCGGTTGCGGTCATCAAGCGGGTGCGCGAAGTCCACTCGCACCGAGCCGATGGGCGCCCGGTAGCGCAGGCCCAGGCCGACGCCGCGCGACAGGTCCGGGAAGGCCTCGTTGCCCGCGCCGCCGGCGTCGACGAAGGCCGCGACGCCGAAGCTGCGCCAGAGCAGCTTCTCGGCCTCCAGGCTCATCGCCGTCATGTACTCGCCGCCGAGCACGTTGCCGTCCTCGTCGCGCTCGCCCAGCGACTGGTAGGCGTAGCCGCGCACGCTCTGATCGCCGCCGGCGTAGAAGCGCTCGGACAGCGGCAGGCGCGCGAAACTGTCGACGAAGCTGGCGCCGTATTCGAATCGCGCCAGCAGTCGGGAGCGCCAGGGCAGCGGCGCGACCCCGCGCGTGGCGACGCGCGCCTGGGTGAAGGTGGTGCTGGACAGTACCGGCTCGGCAGCGCCGTGCACGTCGAAGAAGACGCTCCAGCCGTTGCGCGGATGGATCTCGTCGTCGGCTTCCTTGCGCTCGAACGAGACACCGGGCATGAGCAGATTGGTGGTGCGCCGCAGGTCGCCGACGTTGTAGCGCTCGGTGGAATAGTCCAGATAGGTGCGCCGCTTCCACGAACCGGGCTTGCGCGACAGTGACACCCCCACCGAGTAGCGGGACGATTCGCCGTCCTCGAATCGTTCGTCCGAATAGGTGCTCGAGAAGCTCAGGCGCTCGCCGGGAATGTTGCCGAGCGGGATGTTGTAGGTGGCGCCGACGTTGCTGCGCCGCTCGGCGACGCGGATGTCCGATTCGATCCAGTGCCCGCTGCGGTTGATGCGCCGGAAGTCGGTCTCCAGCGAGATGCGCGCGCCGGTATCGGTGCCGTAGCCGATGCCGGCGCTGTACCGCTGCGAGGGCAGATATTCGGGGACGATGCGCACCGGCATGCGGTTGTCCTCGGCCTCCTCGCGGATGGGTTCGATGTCGACGCGGCTGAAGTAGCCGAGCTCCATGAGCTGGAACTGGCTTTCGAGCAGCGCGCTCGGTGCGAAGGGCTCGCCCTCGTGGATGGTCAGGTAGCGTCGCAGCACGTCACCGTCGAGGGTGTCCTGCTCCAGACGGATGTCGCCGACCAGGAAGCGGCTGCCGGTGTCGAGCTCGAGCACGATGTCGGCGCGCTGCTGCTCGCGCATGACGCGGATCTGGGCGCGCCGGTAGCCGACGTCGAAGTAGCCGCGCGCGAAGGCCGCGCTCAGCAGCAGGTCCTTGGCGCGCGCGTAGCGGGCGTGGCGCAGCGCATCGCCCGCGGCGATCGGGAGCTCCTTCCGTCGCTGCTGCAGCACCGGATCCTCGGCGCCGTCACCGACGATCTCCACACGCACCTCGCGGATCGTGGTCTGCGGGCCCGGCGCCACTTGGTAGGTCGCGCGCACGCGGCGCGCGCCTGCCTCGCCGGACACCGCGAACTCGCCGGTGATCTCGGGGCTGTAGTAGCCGTAGGGCTGGAGCGCGGAGCGGATGTCGTCGGCCGCGCGCTCGTGCAGGCGCTCGAACATGTATTCCGGCTGCTCGCCCTGCGCGGCGGCGTTGCGGATCGCCAGCCGCGCACGGGCGTTGTTCAGCAGATCGCCGCTGATGCCCTCGATCCGCACCTCCGCGGTCGCGGACAGCGCCGGCGCGCTGAAGGCCACCGCCAGGACAAGACCGGCTGCTCGTAGCGCTCGGACCACCGCTCGGCGCTACAGGAATTCCTTCGGGTCCGGCAGTTCCTGGTGCGGGTGGCCGATCTCCTCGAGATCGACCTGGTGCGGGAAGCCCTCGAGCGGGCCGAGCATGCGCTGGTCGCGCGCGATCACCGGGCCGTTCTGCGCGTACAGGGTCATCAGCTCGGCGATCGCGGTCAGCGACGACAGGTGCGTGCGCTCCCAGCCGTGCGAGGAATCGGCGCCGAAGCCGATGAGCGCGTGGCGGATGTCGTAGCCCGCCCGCAGTGCCGCCGCCGAGTCCGAGAAGTAGTACGGGAAGACGTCGCGCTGATGATCGATCTGGTGATCCTCGCAGAGCTGCAGCAGCCGGCGCGTGAGGTGGTAGTCGAAGGGGCCGGAGGAATCGGCGATCGCCAGGGTGACGCCGCGCTCGCGCGAGTTCTGGCCGGTGCCCGGGATGGCGATGTCGATGCCGATCATCTCGCTGATGCGCTCGTCGAGAATCGCCGAGGCGCCGAAGCCCACTTCCTCGGTCACCGTGAACATAGGGTGGAAGTAGACCGGCAGGCTGATGTCGGCTTCCTGGATGGCCTTGCACGCGGCCAGCAGCGCCGCGACGCCGGCCTTGTCGTCGAGGTGCCGCGACGAGATGTAGCCGCTGGGCGTGATCTCCGGCTGCGGGTCGATGGCGATGAAGTCGCCGACGTGCACGCCCAGGTTGCGCAGGTCCTCGTCGCTGTCGGCGTACTCGTCGATGCGCAGCTCGACCTGCTGCCAGTTCACCGGCTGGTCGTCGACCGCGGTGTTGTAGGCGTGGCCGGACGCCATCAGCGGCAGGATGGTGCCGCGATAGGCGTGGTTGTCGGTGAACAGCGTGACGCGCGCGCCCTCGGCGAAGCGGCTCGACCAGGTGCCGATGGGCAGCAGGCTCATGCGGCCGTTGGTCTTGATCTCGCGGACATTGGCGCCCAGCGTGTCGACATGCGCGACCACCGCGCAGGCCGGGCGGTCGGTCTCGCCCTTGATGGTGGCGCGGATGGCGCCGCGGCGCGTGAGCTCGAAGGGAATGCCGAGCTCGGAGAGCTTGCCGCAGACGTAGTGCACCACTTCATCGGTGAAGCCCACCGGGCTCGGAATGGCGAGCAGCTCGAGCAGCGTCTGGCGGATGTAGTCGTCGTCTATGGGGAGCTTCTTCATTGTCGAGTTCGCTCGTGGGGGCGGGGGCGGGCGCCGGTATGCCGGCCTCGGGTTGTCGACCGATGTCCCGCTGCAACATTCCGGGACATCGGGATCGGACCTGCGAGGCTATCAGGTTCGACCGGTCGGCCGAAGGCCGTGACCGGCCGGTGATCAAGCCACGGCGCTGCGCGGGAACAGGAAATCGATGAAGCGCTGCGCGGTGGGCTGTGGCTCGTGATTGGCAAGCCCGGGGCGCTCGTTGGCTTCGATGATGACGTAGTCCGGATCCGAGGCCGCCGGCACCAGGAAATCGAGCCCGGTGACCGGGATCTCGAGCGCGCGCGCGGCGCTGACCGCCGCCTGCACCAGGCGCGGGTGCAGGATCGGCGTGACGTCCTGCAGGGTGCCGCCGGTGTGCAGGTTGGCGGTCTTGCGCACCGCCAGCGTCTCGCCCTCGGGCAGCACGCCGTCCATGGTGTGACCGGCGAGCTTCACGCAGCGCTCGGTTTCCTTGTCCAGCGGGATGTGCGCCTCGCCGTCGGTGGCGGCCTCGCGGCGGCGCGACAGCTTCTCGATGAGCGTGCGGACGGGTGTGACCCCGTCGCCGGTGATCACCGGCGGGCGGCGGACCGCGGCCGCCACCACCTTGTAGCCGATGACGATGATGCGCAGATCGTCGCCGGGGCAGAACTGCTCGATGAGGACGTTCTCGTCGTGCTTGGCGGCATTGCGGATGGCGGTGCGCAGGCCCCGGGTGTCGCGGATGTCCACCGAGATGCCGGTGCCCTGCTCGCCGTCCGCCGGCTTGACCACCACCGAGCCGTGCTGCCGCAGGAACTCGACGTCGGCCTTGCTGCCGTCGGCGAGCCGCTGGGCCGGCACGTTGAGGCCGGCGCGGTGCAGGATGCGGCGGGTCACGCGCTTGTCCGCGCAGCGCGACATGGCGATGGCCGAGGTCAGCGCCGACAGCGACTCCCGGCAGGTGATGGCGCGACCGCCCAGCGTGAGCTTGAAGTAGCCGGCCTCGGCATCGAGGATCTCGACGCGGATGCCGCGCCGGCGCGCCTCGTTGGTGATGATGGCGGCGTAGACGTTGAGGCCGGAATCGTCCTCGGCGGGCTCGGTGTAGAGCGGCTCGTTGATGGCGTTCTTGGTCTTGACCGTGAATACCGGCACGCGCACGAAGCCGAGCTTCTCGTAGAGCGCGATGGCCTGCTTGTTGTCGTGCATCACCGACAGGTCCATGAAGACCCGTCCGCGCGCCTGGTAGTGCTCGGCGAGGAAGCGCACCAGCGACTGGCCGAGACCGGGCAGCGTGGCATCCGGGTCCACCGCCAGGCACCACAGGCTGGAGCCGCCCTCCGGGTCGCCGCAGGCCTCGACGTGATCGACGCCGGTTGCCGTGCCCACCACGCGGCCGGTGGCGAGATCCTCGGCAATGGCGTAGATCATGGTGCGCGAGGCACGCTGCTTCCAGGCCATGCCCTCGTCGATGGGCACCATCCCGTGCGAGGCGTAGATGCGGTTGATGGCCTGGGCGTCCTCCAGCGTGCGCAGCCGGCGGATGATGTAGCCGCGATTGCGCTGGCCCGGGGTGCGGTAGTGCGCCAGCCAGAGCCGGAAGGTGTGACTGGGGTCGAGGAAGAGCTGCTGCGGGTTCTGCGCCAGGATGACGTGCGGGTCGCGCACGTAGATGGCGAGGTTGCGGCGCCCGGCGGGCTCGTCCAGCAGCGCGTGGGCGACGTCCCCGGGACCGTCGAAGGTGTGCGCCAGGATGAGATCGCCCCAGCCCATGTCCAGCGCCACCCGGGACGCCTCCATCGGCTGGTTCGACGGCGGCGTCTGCTGCTGATGGTTCAGGCTCTGGGCATGCCGTTGCGCGAGGCGCGGATCACGATTGCCGCGACGTGCCATGACTCAGCTCCCGTCCGGTTGCACGTACCGGATCATGCGTGCGGAATGCCGGTCCCCGATCCCGGGGCGCAGCGCGGTCCGCGGCGCGCTCATACGCCGTGCACCTGCAGCCAGCCCTCGAGCGCGGCGCACTGCCAGAGCTTGGACCCGCGCAGTGGCGTGATGTGCGCCTCCGGATCGGCGAACAGCTTGTCGAGGTAGGCGCGCTGGAAGATGCCGCGGTCGCGCGCCGCCTGCGCGTTGAGCAGGTCGCGCGTGTAGTCGAGGAAGTCGCCCTGCAGGTACTTCAGCGCAGGCACCGGGAAGTAGCCCTTGGGCCGGTCGATGACCGCGGCCGGGATGACCTTGCGCGCGGCCTCCTTGAGCACGTACTTGCCGCCCTCGGCGATCTTGTGCTGCGCCGGTATGCGGGCCGCCAGCTCGACCAGCTCGTGGTCGAGGAAGGGCACGCGTGCCTCCAGCCCGTGCGCCATGGTCATGTTGTCCACCCGCTTGACCGGGTCGTCGACCAGCATGATCTGGGTGTCCATGCGCAGGGCCTTGTCGACCGGCTCGGTGGCGCCGGGCATGGCGAAGCGATCGCGGATGAAGTCGCGCGCGTGGTCGCCGCCGTGGAAGCGCGAGTGCACGGCCTCCATGTACTCGGCCTGGCTGCGGTCGCAGAACACCTTGGCGTAGTCGGCAACCGCGTCCGAGGATTCCATCATCGGCGGGTACCAGTGATAGCCGCCGAAGACCTCGTCGGCGCCCTGGCCGGACTGCACCACCTTGCTGCGCTTGGAGACCTCCTCCGAGAGCAGGTAGAAGGCCACGCAGTCGTGCGACACCATGGGCTCGTTCATCGCCTGCAGCGCGTGCGGCAGGCGCGGCAGCAGCTCGCGGCTGTCGATGAAGATCTTCTCGTGCTGCGTGCCGAAGTGCTGCGCCACGATGTCCGAGTACTCGAACTCGTTGCCCTTCTCTTCGCCAACATCCTCGAAGCCGATGGAGTAGCTGCGCAGGTTGGCGCCGGCCTCGGCCATGAGGCCGACGATGAGGCTGGAGTCGACGCCGCCGGAGAGTAGCGCGCCCACCGGCTGGTCGGAGACCAGGCGGCGCTTCACGGCGAGCCGCAGCGCTTCCAGGACTTCGTCGCGCCACTCGTCGAAGCTGCGCGCGCGGTCGGCATCGCTGCGTTCGTAGGAGAGATCCCAGTAGACCTTCTCCTGCGAGCTGCCGTCGGCATTGAGGATGAGCAGCGTGGCCGGCGGCAGCTTCCGCACGCCGCGCAGCATGGTGTGCGGCGCCGGCACCACGGCATGGAAGTGCATGTAGTGGTGCAGCGCCACCGAGTCGATCTCGCGATCGACGTCCGGCGCGCACAGCAGCGCCGGCAGCGAGGAGGCGAAGCGGAACACACGGTCGCCGGGCGCGAAGTACAGCGGCTTGATGCCGAGGCGGTCGCGCCCCAGCACCATGCGGCCGCTGTCGCGCTCGAAGATGGCGAAGGCGAACATGCCCTGCAGGTGGTCGACGAAGTCCGGCCCCCAGCGGTGATAGGCCTTGAGCAGGACCTCGGTGTCGCCTTCGGAATAGAAGGTGTAGCCCATCCCGCTGAGCTCGGCGCGCAGCTCGGGATGGTTGTAGATGGCGCCGTTGAAGACGATGCCCAGTCCCAGCGCGGGATCGATCATGGGCTGCTGCGACAGGTCGGAGCGGTCCATGATCTTGAGGCGGCGATGGCCGACGGCCAGCGGGCCCTGGGCGAACACGCCGCTGCTGTCGGGGCCACGCGGGGCGTGGCAGTCGTTCATGCGCGCAATCAGGTCGGTGTCGGCCTGCTTGCCGTCAAAGCGCCGCTCTCCGGCAATACCACACATGTTTCAGGGCTCTCCTTGGTTGTTCGGGGCACGCGCGCTGTCGGTCGCGTGCCCGGTAACGACCGGTCCGGGGGACCGGTCAGCGCGCCGCTCGCGCGCGAAGCCAGACTGTGCCTCAGTCGAGCGCAAATTCCGTGCCGGTGAGCTGTTCGGACAGTTGCCACAGCGTGGCCGCGGCGCCCTCGTCGCGCGCTGCGCGCCGGCAGCCGACCTTCGTGGGGTGGCCGCGCATCTGCTGGAAGCCGTCGGGGCCGATGTAGTCGCCGGACTGCACGTCCGCCTGCGTGGCGGCGTAGATCTCGGGCAGCGCACCCATCTCGCCGGGCTGCGCGAAGATGCGGTTGCCGAGCTCCATGATGCGCTTCTCGAAGGACGCCTTCTTCTGCTCGGCCGCCACCAGCTGCAGGTGGGTGGCGGCGTAGCCGGGATGCGCGGCCGCCACCGTCCAGCCGCGACCCGCGGCCTGCGCGCGCCGGGTCAGCTCGAAATGGAAGAGCAGATTGGCGAGCTTGCTGTCGCCGTAGGCCTGCCAGCGCTTGTAGCGACGCGACGACCAGTTGATGTCGTCGAAATCGATGCCCGGCGTCCAGCGGTGCGCCATGCTGGAGACGGTCACGATGCGCGCGTCGTCGGCCAGTACCGGCGCCAGCTGCGCAGTGAGCGCGAAGTGGCCGAAATGGTTCGTGCCGATCTGCATCTCGAAGCCGTCGGCGGTCTGCCCGTACGGTACCGCCATGACGCCGGCGTTGTTGATCAGCAGGTCGAGGCGCGTGCCGGCGTCGGCCAGCGTCTTCGCGCAGCCCGCGACCGACGACAGATCGGCGAGGTCGAGCGCAGCCAGCTCCACCGTGGCGTCCGGCGCGCCGGCCTGCACGGCGTCGCGCGCGCCCGCGCCCTTGCCGGGGTTGCGGCACGCCATCAGCACGCGTGCTCCGGCACCGGCGAGCGCATGGCTGGCGTGCAGTCCGAGGCCGCTGCTCGCGCCCGTGATCAGCGCGGTGCAGCCCTCGAGCCCGCCGATATCCTGCGTTGTCCACTTCCTGGTCATCGCTGACCCCCTCGGACCTGGCTCATTGGGGCAGCATAGCGCCCCGAAGCAGCAAGCGCCGTGACAGTCCAGTCGGCGGCGCGGCCGGGGAGGGGCGATGCGGCGGATGATGACGGGTCTGGCGGCAACACTGATGCTGGTGATGGCGGGGTTCGCACTGTGGAGCGCCTGGGGCGCGCACCGCATCGAACAGCAGTACCCGCCGCTCGGGAACTTCGTCACGGTGGACGGCCTGCGTCTGCACGTCCGTGACATGGGTCAGGGTGCGGCCACGCCCGTCGTGCTGCTGCACGGGGCCAGCTCCAACCTGCGCGACTTCGCGCGCATCCAGCCCCGTCTGGCGCAGAACGGCCGCGTGCTCGCCTTCGATCGCCCCGGGTACGGCTACAGCCAGCGGCCGGACGGCGACTGGCCGGACCCGGCCGAGCAGGCGCGGCTGGTGCTGGATGCCGCCGCGCAGCTCGGCGTCGAGCGTCCGCTGCTGGTCGGTCACTCCTGGGCCGGATCGGCCGTGATGGCCGCGATGGTGGAGATGCCCGAGCGGATCGCCGGCGGCGTCCTGCTGGCCGGTGCGGCCGGTCACTGGGCCGGGCCGGTGAACTGGACCTACTCGGTCGCCGCCATCCCGGTCCTTGGCCCGCTGTTCGCGCGCACCGTGGTCTACCCGGCCGGCACGCGCATGCTCGGCGACGTCGTGCAGGAAGTGCTGGCGCCCAACCCGGTGCCGGAGGACTACATCCGGACCATCGGCGCCCCGCTGGCGCTGCGCCCCGGGAACTTCCTCCACAACGCCGAGGACATGAACCGCCTCAGCGTCTATCTCCAGCGCCTGAGCCCACGCTATCGCGAGATCGACAAGCCGCTGTTGCTGGTTCACGGCGCCGACGACGACCTGGTGCCGTTCTGGAACCACGGCGAGCGCCTGTTGCCCATCATCGAGCAGGCGCAGGTCGAGATGCTCCCGGACACCGGCCACGCCCCGCACCACGCCCGTCCGGACGCGGTCATCGCGGCCATCGGGCAGTTCGAGCGGGACCGCGTGCGCGACCGCGCGGAGTAGCGTCCGGGCGCGTTGCCTGCCGCATCCGGGGCGTCCAACGGAGCGCGGCGGTTCCCGGCATGGTGCGCTTCATGCATGCGTCGGCAGTCATGAAACGCATCATTCTCTCCATCTGCCTGTTCCTCGGTGTCCACGCCACGGTCGCCGCCGCCGACCGTGACGACGAGCGCATGCGCGCCTTCGTCATGGGGCTGCCCAAGGCGGAGCTCCACCTGCACATGGAAGGGACGATGGAGCCCGAGCTCTTTCTGGCCATCGCCCGGCGCAACGGCATCGACGTGCCCTACGACAGCCCGGAAGCCGTCAAGGACCGCCTGCGGGCCGCGCACGACCTGCCCAGCTTCATCGAGATCTACGAAGAGCTGATCAGCGTCGTCGAGCAGCCGGAGGACATCCGCGACATCACGCTGGCCTACTACCGCAAGGCCTACAGCCAGGGCGTGCGCCACGCGGAGATGTACTTCGACCCGCAGCTGCACCTGGAGCGCGGCATGACGCTGGAAATGGTCTTCGACGGGCTGGCCGCCGGCCGCGCGGCCGCCATGCAGGAGATGGACATCACCATCGGCTTCATCATGGCCTTCCTGCGCGACCGCCCGGCGGCGGATGCCATGGCCGTCCTGGAAGCGGCCGAGCCCTGGCATGGCCAGCTGCTCGGTGTTGGCCTGGACAACCCCGAGGTGGAGGATTTCCACCTGAAGTTCGAGCCCGTCTTCAAGCGGGCCGCGTCCTACGGCCTCCGCCTGACCAGCCACTGCGACGTCCAGCAGGAGCACACCATCAAGCACCACTGGGGCGTCATCGAAGTGCTCGGCGTCGAGCGCATCGACCACGGCCTGAACGTGATCGACGATCCGGAGCTGCTGAAGGAGGTCAAGGCGCGCGGCATCGGCCTGACCGGCGTGCCCTCCCTCTTCTACCGCGACATGCCCGGCCGCATGGAATATCGCGCCGGCGCGGTGAAGGCCCTGCTGGACGCCGGCGCCGAAATGTCGATCCACTCGGACGACCCCGGCATGAAGCGCGGGCTGTACATCGGCGATCTGATGCTCCGCGCCAGGGAGGCGGCCGGCATGACCCGCGAGGACATGATCACCCTGTCGAAGAACAGCTTCAGGACCGCCTGGATTTCCGAGGATGCCCGCGCCCGCTACCTGCGGATGATCGACGATTACGTCGCCGCCTTCGACGAGGCGCATCCGGAGATGGTGTCGGTGCCCTGACCGGTCGTTGCCGGCCGCCTACCCGTTTCCCCGACGAGGGTCGCCCAGGGCGAGGCGCCGATCGGCAACACGTCACCAGGCATTCCGGGCAAGTCCCCACGCCCTGCCGGGGGGGGGGGCGGGTCAGGGCAAGGGGGCAATCGGGCGCGAGCGCCAATGGACGGCGCTGCGCCCGAACGCGATTCACCCGGCGAACACCCGCCCGAGCCACGCGCTGATGTCCTCGATCTCCTCCATGCACACCTGATGCTGCATGGGGTAGTCCCGCCATTCCGGCGCATAGCCCCGGCCCTGCAGCAACTCGAAGCTGTTCCGGCCCAGTTCCGCCGGCAGCATCGGATCGTGCGTGCCGTGGCACATGAGAATGGGCAGGTCGCGGTTGGCGTCGGATGCCTCGTCGGCCAGCGACTGCGCCAGCGGCAGATAGGTGGACAGCGCCAGCAGCCCGCCGAGCCGCTCCGGATAGCGCAGCGCGGTGTGCTGCGCGATGGCCCCGCCCTGCGAGAATCCGGCGAGCACGATGCGCTCCGCCGCGATGCCGGCTGCGCGCTGCTCGTCGATCAGCCCCTTCACGCGCTCGCCCGAGGCCCGGATACCGGCCTCGTCCTGCGGCCCCTCGCGGTCCAGCCCCAGGATGTCGTACCAGGCCCGCATCGCCATGCCGCCGTTCAGTGTTACCGGGCGCACTTCCGCGTGCGGGAACACGAAGCGCGGCGTGAAGGCATCCGGCAGCGACAGCTCCGGGACGATCGGCACGAAATCGTTGCCGTCAGCGCCCAGCCCGTGCAGCCAGATCACCGCGGCGTTCGCCGCGCCCTCCGGTTCCAGGGTCACGCCGTGCTCGTTCTCACTCTTGCGGTAGCTCATCAACGGATTCGCAGGTCAGGGATCGGCGCGGGATTGTCGGCGCAGCGGAGCCTCGCAGCAAGCGCGCCCCACCGCGTTACCGGACGTGAGTGCGCGGAAGGAAAATAGTACGGTTCATGGCAGATCGACGTACGCCCGGATCGGGGGATATGCGTGTGCGTTGCCAGATAACCGAGCCATGTTCACATCCAAGCTCGTGCCCGGCCTCGGTCGGCCCTGGCTCGTATTTCCCTGTACGAGTTGCCTTCCGTATATCAGCGGCCCGCCAGCCACGGTGTTCCGACCTTGCAGCAAGGCGCTTCGCGCAACCGTTAATTTATTGATTAATGGCTGCATTTTCTTGAAGGTAATGCGATTCGGGAAAATGCGCTCATCGAGTGATATGCGGACACGTGCGCCTCTCGACAATTGGCCGGCGTCCCCTTAATCACTGTCGAAGGTTTGTGGAGAGGCTTTCATATGGTACTTGGCGTTGAAATACGGGCTCAGGTCAATTCAGAGAATGTAAAGGGCCTGCTGCTCGTGAATGGCGGTAGCTTCTTCTTGTCATCGCAACACCTTAGCCACATGTGATCTCGGTGTTGCACTTGGTTCTTGAGTCTAAGGAGTATTAGATGAAGTTTGTGACAGGGGTATTTTTACTCGTTGTATCCTCCTATTCAATCGCTACTGAGTCCCTATCTACTAAGGCGGAAGCTAGAGAGCTGGCTGAGTCTGTAATGTCCCAAGTCAACGATGCAAATATGAAAGACGGCTTGATGCAACTCCGACCGTACACGGTGGTGCCAGTCGCTGAATTTGATGCCCAGTTGAGTCAGATTGATATGCAGCTTCCAGCTATATCTCAAAGGTTCGGGAAGCCTCTTGGGTTCGATTTTGTCGAAGAGGAAATGCTCGGTGAGTCATTGGTCCAGTATGTTTATATGCAAAAATATGAGAAGCATCTCATGTTTTGGAGGTTCGTTTTCTACAAACCAGAAAATGGGTGACTTCTGAATACGTGGTATTTCGACGACAAGGTTAAGCCAATGTTCAGGTATTAACCTTAGCAAGGTGCGATTGCTGGGCAATTCCCCCACAGCTTCGCAGCTCCAAAGCTGTGATAAATTTTCGCGCCGATATTAATTCCATGTCATGAGGTTATCATGCGTGTTCTAGTGATCGTGGGCGTTATTGTCTTTTCGCTTTCGGGCGCATCCCAGGCGAGCGAGGTGAGTGCCGAGAAGAGGGGGGTGATCAAGGAATTGGTGCGGAAAACGGGCGCGGTGCAGCTGGGTGAGATGTTCTCGCAAATGATGACGCAGCAAATGGCCCAGGCGCTTCGGCAGGCCCGGCCTGATGTGCCGCCTGAAGCCTTCCAGATACTTGAGGACGAGGCAAATGCGGTTGTGCGAGAGGAACTGCTCGAGGGCGATTCGTTCTATAAGCTGATGTACCCGATATACGACAGATACTTCACGTTGGGGGAGCTGGAAGAGTTGTCAGCTTTCTACGACACGGAAGTGGGGAAGAAGACGGTTCGGGTAATGCCCCAGGTGGTGCAGGAGTCGATGCAGGCTGGTCAGAGTTGGGGGCGTCGTCTTGCTCCAAAAATTTCGGAACGGGCGTTGAAGCGGCTCGAAGAAGAGGGCATTGAGGTACCGGAGCTCTGATTGCGGACCGGCCGGTGACGCGCTACGCCTGCTTGATGCTGTTGGTGCTCTTCGTCTCCGGCTGCGCGAGCCAGTGGTATGTCGGCGAGTGGGAAGTGACGGGCGCGCGGTTTCCGGGCATCAGTGCGATGGGCGTGGATGAGGCCGAGGCATGGTTCGGTGCGCGGGCGTTCTACGCTGAGGAACGCGTCGCCTTTCGCGGCACAACCTGCGGCGCCCCCGCGTTCCGGGTCGAGTCGGTCGACGAGGACGCGTTCCGGTCGCTGTACCGGGCGTCGTTCGCGGCCCTGGAGCTGGAGGGAGATGCGGTCGAGGTGCTGCGCGTCGGCTGTCCGTCGGAATGGGCGTCCCCGGCAGCGATGCTCATCAAGGTGGACGGCGGCAGCGGTTATCTGGTCTGGGATGGGGTGTTCTTCGAGGTCGACCGTGTCAGTCCTTAGCCGCAATCCTGTGCGGTAGGGATACGGGGGAGATGTACGCACTCACGCGCGGTCACGACGGCATGGAGCGATGCACGCCATCCAATTCATCCCGCTTCTTCCGACCTCCCGATGTGCTGAGGTCTGGGCATGCGCGACTTGACGCACGTACGTTATTGCGTACATTGATGTCGAGGAACACCGTGGAATGTGGAGATGGCGGCGATAACGGCCAGTGAGGCGCGGGCGAACCTGTACCGGTTGATCGACGAGGCGGCCGTGTCGCACCAGCCGTTGCTGATCACCGGCAAGCGGAACAAGGCGGTTCTGGTGTCCGAGGAGGACTGGGAGGCTATCCAGGAGACGCTGCATCTGCTGTCGGTCCCCGGCATGCGCGAGTCGATTCGCGAGGGCATGGATACGCCGGTCGACGACTGCGCCCGGGACCTTGATTGGTGACCTGGCGTCTGGTCTACACCAGGCAGGCACAGAAGGATGCGAAGAAGCTGGCCGCGAGCGGGCTGAAGCCGAAGGCCCAGGAACTGCTCACGATCCTGGCGAACGACCCGTTCCAGCGCCCGCCTCCCTTCGAGAAGCTCGTCGGTGATCTCTCCGGAGCCTATTCCCGGCGGATCAACATCCAGCACCGGCTGGTGTACCAGGTGCTGGAGCAGGATCGCATCGTCAAGGTGCTGAGACTCTGGAGTCACTACGACTAGCTGTCGGCGGAGGGTGCGCCGACGCCGGCGCGCTACACTCTCCGGCCCCTTGAGCCGACCCCGTGCGATGCCTCGCCCGCTTCTGCTTCTGCTGCTCCCGCTGCTGCTGATCGCCGGCTGCGGTCAGTCCGGTGATCTCTACCTGCCCGGCAATGCGCCGGAGCGCAGCGATGTGCTGGAGGATGCCGACGACACCGCCAGCGACGGGCAGGCGGAAGATGCCGGCGAGCCGGAGGACGACGACACCAGGGATGGTGACGCCAATGGCTGAGGACGCCTTCACGCTCCGCAGCGGCGTGCTGCACGCCGAGGACATGGCCTGCGATGCGCTGGCCGAGCGCTTCGGCACGCCGCTCTACGTGTATTCGCGCGCGGCGCTGGCGCGTCACTACCGCGCCTTCGACAGCGCCTTCGAGGGGCTGCCGCATCGCGTGTGCTACGCGGTGAAGGCGAATTCGAATCTGGCCGTGCTGCAGACGCTGGCGCGGCTGGGCAGCGGCTTCGACATCGTCTCGGGCGGCGAGCTGGCGCGCGTGCTGCGCGCGGGCGGCGACCCGGCCGGGGTGGTGTTCTCGGGCGTCGGCAAGTCGGCCGACGAGATGCGCGCGGCGCTGGAGGCGGGCATCGGCTGCTTCAACGTCGAGTCCGTGGCCGAGCTGGCGCTGCTGGACCGCGTGGCGCAGGAGGCGGGCGTGACCGCGCCGGTGGCGCTGCGCGTGAATCCGGACGTCGACCCGCGCACGCATCCCTACATCTCCACCGGCCTGAAGCAGAACAAGTTCGGCATCGCCATCGACGACGCGCCGGCGCTGTACCGCGAGGCCGCGCAGCGCGCCGGTCTGCGCATCGTCGGCCTGGCCTGCCACATCGGGTCGCAGCTGCTGGACCTGTCGCCGGTCGAGGATGCGCTGGACCGGCTGCTGGCGCTGGTGGACCGGTTGCGCGCGGACGGCATCGCGCTGGCGCATCTGGACATCGGCGGCGGTCTGGGCGTGCGCTACGGCGACGAGCTGCCACCGTCCCCGGCCGAGTACGCGGCGCGCCTGCGGCCGAAGCTGGCCGCCTGCGGACTGGCGGTGCATCTGGAGCCCGGCCGCGCCATCGCGGCCAACGCCGGCATCCTGCTGACGCGCGTGCAGTACCTGAAGCCGACCGCCGACCGGCGCTTCGCCGTGGTCGACGCGGCGATGAACGATCTGCTGCGCCCGGCGCTCTACGACGCCTGGCAGGACATCGTCGCGGTGACGCCGCACGACGGCACCGACCCGCAGTACCTCTACGACATCGTCGGCCCGGTCTGCGAGACCGGCGACTTCCTCGGCAGGCAGCGCCCGCTGGCGCTGCGCGAGGGGGACCTGCTGGCCGTGCGCGGCGCGGGCGCCTATGGTTTCGTCATGGCATCGAACTACAACAGCCGCCCGCGTCCGGCCGAGATCCTGGTCGACGGCGACCGGGTGCATCTGGCGCGGGCGCGCGAGTCGATGGACGAGCTGCTGCGCGGCGAGCAGCTGCTGCCGGAGCGCACCGATGGCTGAGGCGGGCGCGTCGAGCCAGCCGCTGATCCTGGTCGACGGCTCGTCCTGGCTGTACCGCGCCTACCACGCGCTGCCGCCGCTGAACGCGCCGGACGGCATGCCCACCGGCGCCATCTACGGCATGACGAACATGCTCAAGAAGCTGTTCGCCGACTACCACAGCAACCGCGTGGTGGTGATCTTCGATCCGCGCGGCAAGACCTTCCGCAACGACCTCTATGCCGAGTACAAGGCCAACCGGCCGCCGGTGCCGGAGGATCTGGAATCGCAATTCGGGCCGCTGAAGGAGATCATCCAGGCACTCGGGGTGCCGCTGCTGCAGATCGACGGCTTCGAGGCCGACGACGTCATCGCCACCCTGTCGCGGCAGGCGTCGGCCGACGGCGCCGAGGTGCTCATCGTCAGCGGCGACAAGGACCTCGCCCAGCTGGTGGACGAGCGCGTGAAGCTGCTCGACACCATGAAGCAGGTCACCTACGACCCCGCCGGCGTGCGCGAGAAGTACGGCGTGACACCGGAGCAGATCGTCGACTGGCTGGCGCTGATGGGGGATACCTCCGACAACATTCCCGGCGTGCCCGGCGTCGGGCCCAAGACCGCGGTCAAGTGGCTCGACGAGCACGGCACGCTCGACGCGCTGCTGGCGGCGAAGGACAGCATCAAGGGCAAGATCGGCGAGCGCCTGCGCGAGTTTGCGGATCAGCTGCCGCTGTCGCGCGAGCTGGCCACGGTGCGCGATGACGTCGCCCTCGAGCAGCGCTGGGACGCGCTCGAGCGCGGCCCGGCCGACAACGACACCCTGCTGGCGCTCTACGAGCAGCTCGGCTTCCGGCGCTGGCAGGAGGAGCTGCGCGAGGGCGGTGCCGGTGGCGGCGATGCCGCCGATGCGGCCCCGGCCCCGGTCGGCGCCACCGAGGTCATCACCGTGCTCGACCCCGATGCACTGGACGGGCTGGTCGACGCCCTGAAGGCCGCCGAGCTGATCTGCGTGGATACCGAGACCGACAGCCTGGAATCGGTGCGCGCGACGCTGGTCGGGCTGTCCTTCGCGGTCGCGCCGGGCAGGGCCTGGTACCTGCCGCTGGCGCACAGCGGCATGGAGGCCCCCGAGCAGCTGGACTGGGAGAAGACCGTCAAGCCGGTCCTGGCGCCCATCCTCGAGGACGCGGACCGGCCGAAGGTCGGCCAGAACCTCAAGTACGACATCAACGTGCTCGCCGGCGCGGGCGTGCGACTCGCCGGCGTGGTGCACGACACCATGCTGCAGTCCTACGTGCTGGATGCCAACGGCCGGCACGACATGGATTCGCTGGCCGAGGCCGAGCTCGGCCACAAGACCATCAGCTACACCGAGATCGCCGGCAAGGGCAAGAAGCAGATCACCTTCGACCAGGTGGCCGTCGACCGTGCCGCCGAATACGCCGGCGAGGATGCCGACATCACGCTGCAGCTGCACGGCAGGCTCTGGCCGCGCGTCGAGGCCGACGACAAGCTGGCGCGCGTCTACCGCGACATCGAGATGCCGCTGGTGCCGGTGCTGGCCGCCATCGAGGGCGCCGGCGTGCACGTCGACGCCAGTGTGCTGGAGGGCGTGAGCCGCGAGTTCGGCAAGCGCATGGACGCGCTGCAGCAGGAATGCTGGGATCTCGCCGGCGAGCAGTTCAATCTGGCATCCGCGCAGCAGCTCCAGCGCATCCTCTTCGAGAAGCTCGAGCTGCCGGTACAGGGCAAGACCCCCAAGGGCGCGCCGTCCACCAACGAGGAGGCGCTGGAGGCGCTGGCCGACCGCCACGCGTTGCCCGCGCGCATCGTCGAGTGGCGCGGCCTCTCCAAGCTGCGCGGCACCTATGCCGACGCGCTGCCGCGGAAGATCAATCCGGCCACCGGCCGCATTCACACCCATTATCACCAGGCGGCGACCGCAACCGGGCGGCTGTCGTCCTCCGAGCCCAATCTGCAGAACATCCCCATCCGTACCGACGAGGGTCGCCGCATCCGCGACGCCTTCGTGGCCGAGGACGGCAACGTGCTGATGGCCATCGACTACTCGCAGATCGAGCTGCGACTGATGGCGCACTTCTCCGAGGACGAGCGCCTCATCAAGGCCTTTCGCGACGGGCAGGACATCCACCGCGCCACCGCCTCGGAAGTCTTCGACACGCCGCTCGACGAAGTGTCGGGCGAGCAGCGCCGTGCCGCCAAGGCGATCAACTTCGGGCTCATCTACGGTATCTCGGCCTTCGGGCTGGCGCGCAATCTCGGCATCGGTCGCGACGAGGCCGCGCAGACCATCGAGCGCTTCTTCGCGCGCTACCCGGGCGTCAAGGCGTACATGGATGCGCAGCGCGAGAAGGGGCGCAAGCAGGGCTACGTCGAGACCGCCTGGGGCCGGCGCCTGCACCTCCCCAACATCGCGTCGCGCAACGCCAACCTGCGTCAGTACGCCGAGCGCACCGCCATCAACGCGCCGCTGCAGGGCACTGCCGCCGATCTCATCAAGCTGGCGATGATCGACATCCACTCCTGGATCGGTCGCGAATGTCCGGAAGCGCGCATGATCATGCAGGTGCATGACGAGCTCGTCTTCGAGGGGCCCGAGCGCGCGCTGCGCGATGCGGCGCCCGCAGTGACCGAGCGCATGTGCGGCGTCGCCGAGCTGCGCGTGCCGCTGCTGGCCGAACCCGGCTTCGGGCGGAGCTGGAACGAGGCCCACGCCTGACATAAAAATAATTTTTCGAATCAGGCCTCTAGACTGATTCTGCGCCGGAATGGCCCTTCGGGAGCAGATTTTCGTTCGCATCCGGGGAACCGGGCGGCCGGGGCCCTGTCTGATCCGGTGAGCGTTATCCCCTTGACGCTCCTCTGTCTCCACTCCCTGGACAGAGTCCGGCATCCCCCCAAGCCGGAGCGCTGCCGGGCGATTTCCCCCGAGTCGGCCGGCACTTTTTTGTGTGCTCGAAAAAAGTTGCCGCTCTGGCTGTGCATCCGGCGAAAAAATTTTCGCGGTGGCGGAACCCGGGGGGACGAGGGGTGTCTGATTCAGTGAGCGTTATCCCCTTGACGCTCCTCTGTCTCCACTCCCTGGACAGAGTCCGGCATCCCCCCGAAGCCGGAATGCTGCCGGGCGATTTCCCCCGAATCGCCCGGCACTTTTGTTTGCGCGCGGGCTCCGTCAGGTCGCGGGCGTCAGCCAGGCGCCGAGGGTGGCCTGCGCGTCCTCGACGCCCAGGCCGCTCATCGCCGAGAACACCTGGCTGGTCGCGCTGTCCCCCAGCTCGCGCTGGACGCCCAGCTGGACGTTGCGCGCCTTGCCGTAGGACAGCTTGTCGGCCTTGGTGAGCAGCACGTGCACGCGCCGGCCGGCCGCTTCGGCCCAGAGCAGCATCTGCTCGTCGTGCGGCGTCAGCGGGTGCCGGATATCCATGATCAGGGCGATGCCGACCAGGTTGTCGCGCTCGGCGATGTAGCCGCCGACCAGCGCGCCCCACTCGCGCCGCACCTTCTCGGGCACGTTGGCGTAGCCGTAGCCCGGCAGGTCCACCAGATGGCCGCCCGGCACGCTGAACAGGTTGAGCAGCTGCGTTCGGCCGGGCGTCTTGCTGGTGCGCGCCAGCTTGCGGCGCTGGCACAGGCGGTTGAGCGCGCTCGACTTGCCGGCGTTGGAGCGGCCGGCAAAGGCGATCTCGCGCCCGGGCTCCGCCGGAAGCTGCTCGTGACGCGCGCAGGAGCGCAGGAACTCGGCTTTGATGAAGGGGTTTTCGCTCAACGCGGGCCGCATCGGGTATATTTACGGGCTGCAAACCTTACCCCGTTTCCGTCGCCGGCCCCATCGACGCCGCTGGCGCAAGAGTCCTGTCGGAGCAGTGAATGAAGCGCGCCCTGTTTGCCTGTTGCCTCCTGTTCTCCGGAGCCGCACTGGCCGAGAATCCCCACGTCGAGGGTGATGCCGAAGCCGGTGCCTCCAAGGCCGCCGTCTGCGCGGCATGCCATGGCCCGCAGGGCAACAGCGTCAATCCGCAATGGCCGTCGCTGGCGGGTCAGCACGCCACCTACGTGTACGATCAGCTCAAGGCCTTCAAGAGCGGCGACCGCCAGAACGCGGTCATGATGGGGCAGGTCACCAGCCTGTCCGATCAGGACATGCGCGATCTCGCCGCCTACTACGCCGAGCAGGAGGCCAAGCCGCGCACCGGTGCCGAGGAGGCCGTCGACATCGCGCAGCCGCTGTGGCGCGCCGGAGACGGCGAGCGCGGCATGCCGGCATGCTCCGGCTGCCACGGCCCCGCCGGCGTCGGCAACGCGGGCGCAGGCTACCCGCGCCTCGCCGGCCAGCAGCCCGAGTACACCGCCATGCAGCTGCGCGCGTATCGCGACGGCAACCGTGGCAAGGGCGTCACCGGCCAGATGATGCAGCACGTCGCCCAGAACCTCAGCGATGAGGAGATCGAGGCACTCGCTTCCTACGCCGCCGGCCTGCAGCCGGCGCGCTGAACCCCGGGGTTTCCCGCATGCGCAAATCGCTCTACCGCCTGCTCGCCTGCTTTCTCGTGCTCACGCCGCTGGCGTGCAGCGCTCAGCCCGAGGCCTTCGTCGAGGGCGAGCACTATCGCGAAGTCCGCAACGTCGAGAGCGGTGACGACGGCAAGATCCGCGTCACCGAGGTCTTCTGGTACGGCTGCCCGCACTGCTACCAGTTCGAGCCCATCATCAAGGAATGGAGCAGCGCCACCGCTGACGACGTGGTGTTCGAGCAGCTGCCCACCGCCTTCGGCCGCCCGAGCGGGCGCGTTCACCTCAAGGCCTTCTATGCCGCCGACGAGCTCGACGTGCAGCAGGAAGTGCACAGCGCCATCTTCAACGCCATACACGAGCAGGGCCGTCGCCCGAGCAGCGAGCAGGAGATGGCCGGCTTCTTCGAGCAGGCCGGTGTCGCGCCCGAGGATTTCGAGAAGACCTTCGGCAGCTTCACGGTCGAGAACCGCGTGCGCCGCGCCGAGAAGCGCGTGTCCGATTTCGGCGTGACCTCGGTGCCGACCGTCATCGTGGACGGCCGCTGGCAGGTCAATGCCGGCGCCGCCGG
Source organism: Algiphilus sp. (assembly GCF_023145115.1). NCBI lineage: Bacteria > Pseudomonadati > Pseudomonadota > Gammaproteobacteria > Nevskiales > Algiphilaceae > Algiphilus > Algiphilus sp. The sequence goes on along the minus strand of NZ_JAGLEJ010000040.1, from coordinate 85,209 downwards.
CAGCTACGAGCGCCTGCTCGAGATCGTCGACTTCCTGATCAACAAGGCGCGCGACTAGCGCCAGCGCCCGGGGGGTCGCGGATGGCGTTCCCCCGACGCCTGCGACAGGGCGCGTGCCGCGCGCTGGCCTGCGTCGCGGCGCTCTCGGCCGTCCCGGCCGCGCTTGCGAGCGAGGCGCTGCCGCTGGCGGCCGCCGATCAGACCTGCCGGCGCGTCGCCGACCGGCTGGCGTCGGTCGAATCGCGCTGGTGCGCCATCCCCGAACTGCGCGCTTCCGACACCGCCTCGGTCGAGGGGCTTCCGATCCTGTACGCGGACCTGCCCGCGGCCGACCCCGAGCGCGCGCCGAGGGTGCTGCTGTTCGGCGGTATTCACGGCGACGAGCTGTCCTCGGTGAGCATCGTCTTCGGCTTTCTCGACGAGCTCGCCGCGCGCGAGGCGCGCAGCGTGCACTGGCGCGTGGTGCCGGTTCTCAATCCGGACGGCCTGCTCCGTCGGCCGGCCACGCGCGGCAATGCGCGCGGGGTCGATCTCAACCGCAACTTCCCGTCGCCCGACTGGCAGCGCCGTGCCAGGGCCTACTGGCGGCGCGAGACCGGCAGCGACCCGCGTCGCTATCCCGGCGCCGCGGCCATGTCGGAGCCGGAGAGCCGCTGGCTGGTGGCACAGATCATCGCCTTCGCGCCGGACGTGGTGGTGGCGATGCACGCGCCGCTGGGCCTGCTCGACTTCGACGGGCACACCGAGGAGGCGCCGCACCGGCTCGGCTTCCTCGACCTGCAGACGCTGGGCACCTATCCCGGCTCGCTGGGGGAATGGGCCGGGGAGCATCTGGGCATTCCGGTGGTGACGCCGGAGCTGCCCTACGCCGGCATCATGCCGACGCCGGGCGAGATCGATGCGCTGTGGCGCGATCTGGAGGCCTGGATCGCGCGCCGCGCGCGCGACCGGGGCGCGCTGTTCGCGGGCGATCCGGGTGTCCCGCCTCCGGCGGTGCGGTTGACCGAAGGCGTGCGCCTCGATCTGCCGGGGCTGTCGCTACTGCCCGCCGATACCCGCTGAAGCGGTGATCGGGCGCTCGTCGCGCTCGAAGCTGCGCTCGATGCGCCAGTGGCCGTCGGGCTGCAGCCGCCAGTACTGGCGCTTCACCGAGTGCGACGCGTAGGTGTCGCTACTGTAGCGCTGATGGAAGCTGACCAGGCGCAGGTTCTCCTCGCCCGGGTACTCGTAGATGGCCAGATCCGAAACGGCGATCTCGATCCATTCCTTGTCGCGGCTGACCGCCCGCTTGTGCGCCTCGAAGGCATCGCGATCGCGCGTGCCGTCGCTGAAGTCCGGCGCGTAGAACGCCATCAGCGCGTCGGTGTCACCCGACATCCAGGCCCGCCGCCAGTCCTCGACCCGCTGCTCGAAGCGGGCGGTGCGTGCCTCGATGGTTGCCGGCGGCAGCCACTCGATGCGCTCGGCGAGGATCACCGGCGTGTTGCCGGTGGTCACCATCGGGTCGAGCCCCTCCAGATCGTCATTGGCCATGGTGACGCAGCCTTCCGACGAGCGCGGCAGTCGGGCATAGGTGTCGCCGGGCACGCCGTGCAGCCAGATGCCGTGTCCGGTCCGTTCGCGGTGGCGGTCCCATTCGTTGGGATAGTCCACCGGATAGGCGCCGCTGCCGTAGAGGTCGGGCAGCTCGCCGCCGTCGATCCAGCTCTCGATCCGATAGACCCCGATGGGGGTGCGATTGTCGCCCTCCACCTGCTTGCCGAAGCCGGCACTGCCCATGGCGGCGTAGAGATCGCGCGTCACCCGGAGCCCGCTGCCGTCGCGCGAGACCACGAACAGGCGCGCCGCGCTGAGATCGACCAGCAGGGCGTGCTCGACACTGGGCGGCAGGCGCAGCAGCGGTGCCGGCCGCAGCCCGGCATCGGCATCGGTGGGCAGCGGCGCGATGCGCAGGCGGGTTTCCTCGGCGAGGGCGCCGAGCGCATCGCCGTGTCCGGCCAGCAGGATCTCCGGTCGCACGCCGGAGCGGCCGGCAAGGATCTCGCCGCGCAGGAAGTGGGCGGCGCGGAAGTCGGGTCGCGCGGCGATGAGGGCGTCGGTGCGCTTGAGCGCGCGCCGCCACTCGCCACGCTGCAGCGCCGCGACCGCTTCGCGCAGGCGCATCTCGGGGGGCGGCGGCGCGCTGCGCAGCGGCGGGACGACGCCGTCGGCATCCAGCGGGTCGCCCGGCAGATCCGGAAGCAGCGCGACGGTCTGCTGCGCGGCGACGGGCGCCGGTGCCGCGATGATCGCGACGCACAGGGCGCCCGCAAGGCGCTTCACGGCGCGCGGCACGCGCATGGTGCGGTGCCCTAGCGGGTGGTTTCGCGGATGATCAGCCAGCGGTCGCCGACGCGGCGCATGTCGAGCACCTTGTTGGTCACGTCGCTGTAGGAGTCGGAATCGTACTCCTGCGTGAACACGACGCGGGCGCGCTCGGCGTCGACGATCTGGATCTCGGGATCGCGGATGCGCACGGTGATGGTGTCCGGCGCGCCGACGCGATCGCGGCGCTGGGACTCCCACGCGTCGCGGCTGAGGCCGCCCGCGGGCGTGAAGTCGGGTGCGTAGGCACCGAGATAGGCCGCGATGTTCTGGTTCTGCCAGGCCTGCGCCCAGTCGTAGATCGCCGCCGAGATGCGCTCGCGCGTGGCGAGCGCGTCACCGCTGGCCTGCGCCGGCTGCGACGATGCCGTGGGCGCGCTGCCGGCCGGGGTCGGGCTGGAGGTGGAAGCGCCATCGCCGTCGGGTGCGGAGGCCGCGGCGGCGGGTGTCGATCCGGTGCTGCCGCCCGATGCGGGGCCGCCGCTGAGGGTGGGCCGCGCGGCCGGCGCGCCGGCGCTGAGGTTCTCCATCACGCGCAGCTTGTCGCGTGCGGTGCTGTTGCCCTCCTCCAGCATCAGCGCGCGGTTGTAGGACGCCGAGGCCAGGGCGGCGTAGATGTCGCCCAGGTTCTCGTGCGCGGTGGCGTAGCTCGGATGGGTGGCGAGCGCCGCCTCGAGCGCGTCGCGCGCCTGTTCGTAGTCGCCCTGCTGGGCGTAGATCACGGCGAGATTGTTGTAGGGTTCGGGCAGCTGCGGGTAGTCGCGGGTCAGCTTCTGGAACACCGCGATGGCTTCCTCGCGGCGGCCGGTGCGCGACAGCGCCAGGCCGCGCAGGAAACGCGCCTCGGCGTCCTGCGGGCTGCCTTCGAGCTGCTCGTCGAGGACGCGCAGCGCCTGACCGGCGCGCCCCTCGTCGAGCAGGCGGCGGGCCTCCTCGACATCAGCGCCGGCGGGGAGGGAGGTTGCCACCGCCAGCAGGGCCGCGACAGCGGGAATCAGGGGGTGTCTCGAGGCCATGTGCGAGTAGCTCGAATCGTCTTGGGGAGGGCGGGTGCCCGAGTCCGCCATAGTACCCAACCGGGGCGGTTCCGCGCAGCCGGGCAGCGCCCGGATCAGCGGCGGGGATAGACGGAAGGGGCCCCGGGTGGCCGGATCTTGAAGCGCCGGTGGATCCAGAAATAGTCGGGCATGGCTTCGCGGACGGCGTCCTCGATGGCGGCATTGACGCGGCGCGCATCGGCGCGCTCGTCGCCGGAGGGAAAGTGCTCCCAGGCCGGGTCGATGCGCACGATCAGACGGTTGCCGTCGCGGCGCGCGAAGAAGGGCACCACCCGTGCCCGTCCGCTGCGTGCCAGCTTGGCGGTGGCGGTGAGCGTGGCGGTGGGCACGCCGAAGAAGTCGACGAAGACGCTGTCCTGGCGCAGGGTCTGATCGGGGCCGTACCAGATGGCGCCGCCGCCGCGCAGCGCCTTCACCAGTGCGCGCAGCCGGTCGCGCGGCAGCGCCTCGGCGCCCGAGCGCTGTCGCCGCAGGTCGCGCATGACGTGATCGAAGACCGGATTGTTGTGCGGCCGGTACATGGCGTGGAATCGCACGTCGGCCTCGCACAGCGCGCGCGCGGCCAGCTCCAGCGTGGTGAAGTGGCCGGTCAGCAGGATGACGCCACCCTCGCGCTGCGCGGCATGCAGATGCTCGAGACCTTCCACCTGCAGGGTCGGTGCGAGGACGCGCGACGGCTTCCACCATGCCGACAGAGTCTCGAAGAGTCCGCGCCCGATGGAGCGGAAATGCGCGTGCACCAGTGCGTCGATCTCGGGCTCGGGAAGGTCGGGGAAGCACAGGCGGAGGTTGGTGCGCGTGATCACGCGTCGCCGTCCGAGCAGTCGGTGGGCGAGGCGGCCCAGCCCGCTGCCGACGGCGCGCTGTGCCGCCAGCGGCAGCATGGCCAGCAGCCGCAGCAGGCCGATGAGCAGCCAGTGCGGCCAGTATCGCGGGTGAAGAAGCGACCGGTTCGCCGCGGAAGTGGGCATGATGCGGGTCGTTGGGCTGGGGCGCGGGCGCGGAGCGCGCGGTCGGAACGGGATAGACTGCCGGCGGAACGCCGAGGCAACGCCGCGATCCGGCACCGGCACCCGGTCCGGACCGCAGCGCTCGGGCGGTCTGCCGCCGCCGGGCGCGACGGCGCCCGGCGATCCCAAGTGTATCCGTCCCCCATGGCAACCGGGAGTCGTCGCATCCATGCCGGACGCAATCCGCAACGATTCTGCGACCATCGTCCAGCAGGGGCGCTTCGCGCTCATCTGCGACCGCACCCGCACCGGCGAGCCGGGGGAATGGCTCTTCGATCCCACCCACTACGAGCGACACGGCAGCGCGCAGGTGCTGCGCGGCGGCCGCGACAGCGTTCACTTCGTGTGCCTCGGCGCCGAGCACTGGGTGCTGCGCCGCTACCGGCGCGGCGGGCTGCCCGGCCGGGTCGTCTCGCAGCGCTACGTATGGCCGGGCCTCTTCCGGACCCGGCCGTTCCGGGAGTATCGGCTGCTGGAGCGGCTTCACGGCGAGGGCTTCCCGGTACCGGCCCCGGTCGCCGCCGGCGTGTGGCGCGCGGGGGCGGCATACACCGGCGCGATCGCGATCACGCGCATCGAGGGCGTACGCACACTCGGCGAGCGCCTCGAAGCGGCGCCGGCAGGGGTGCCGTTCTGGACCGCGCTCGGCACGCTGCTCGGTCGCCTGCACGCCAGCGGCGTCCACCATCCGGATCTCAACGTCGCCAACGTGCTGGTGGCCGACGACGATGCGTTGTGGCTGATCGATTTCGACCGGGCACGCGAGCGCGCGCCGGACTGGCTGCTGGATCTCGGCCTGGCGCGACTGCGGCGCTCGTTCCGGCGCCGGCGCGATGCCGCCGCCCTGTTCCACTATGACGATGTGGCGGACTGGCAGACACTGACCGAAGGCTACCGGCGGCAGCGGAGCGCGGGCTGATGCTGCGCCTGCTCTACGCGCTGTTCGTGCGACTCGCGGCGGCGCCGGCGGCGCTCTTCCTGGCGCTGCGCGGGCGCCGGCAGGGCGACGCGCCGGGGCGCTGGGCCGAGCGCTTCGGCTGGGTGCCGCGACCGGCCGGGCCGGTGACGGTGTGGCTGCACGCGGCGTCGCTGGGCGAGGTGGTCGCTGCGCGACCGCTGATCGATGCGCTCATTGCACGTCACGGTAGCGGCGGCGTGTGGATCACCACCATGACCACCTCTGGCTCGCAGGCGGTGCGGCGCTACTGGGGCGATGCGGTACCGCACAGCTACGTGCCCTTCGATCTGCCGCGCGCGCTGCGGCGCTTCCTGCGCCGCGTGCGTCCGCAGGTCTGCGTGGTGCTGGAGACCGAGATCTGGCCCCATCTCTTCACGCTGCTGGCGCGACGGCGCATCCCGCTGATGCTCGCCAATGCGCGCCTGTCGCCGCGCTCCTTCTCCGGCTATCGGCGCGTGCGCGGCGCCATCGCGGGCGTGCTGTCACGGGTGGCGCTGGTCGCCGCGCAGAGCGACGCCGACGCCGAGCGCTTCCGCGCCCTCGGGGCGCCGCATGTCGAGCGCGCCGGCAACATCAAGTTCGATCTCGCCCCGCCGGAGCACGAGCGCGCGATCGGGCAGCGCTGGCGCGCCGATGTCGGACCGCGCCCGGTTTGGGTGGCGGCCAGCACGCACGACGGCGAGGAGGCCGCCGTGCTCGCCGCGCATCGGGACCTGCTGCGCTGGCACCCGAAGGCGCTGCTGGTGCTGGTGCCCCGCCACCCGCAGCGCTTCGCCTCGGTGGCCCGCATGCTGGAGCGCGACGGCTGGCACTTCGTGCGCCGCGGCGATGGCGACACGGTGTCGGTACCGGCCGAGGCGACCCTGCTGCTGGGCGACTCCACCGGCGAGATGTTCCGCTACCTGGCGATGGCCGATTGCGCCTTCGTCGGCGGCAGTCTGGTCGAGGTCGGCGGCCACAACATCCTGGAGCCGGCCGCGCTCGGGCTGCCGGTGCTGTTCGGCCAGCACATGTTCCACTTCGTCGACGCACGGCGCCTGCTCATCGAGACCGGCGGTGCGCGCGAAGTGGCCAGCGCGCAGGATCTCGCCGTCGAGATCGCGGCGCTGTTCGCGCAGCCGGAGCTGCGCACGGAGATGGGTACCGCGGCGGCGGCGGCCGTGGCCGCCAACCGCGGCGCGGTCGAACGCCATCTCGCGCTCCTCGACGAAGCCCGGGCGAGCTGGCCGCCGGAGGGCGCCGGGCGCTAGCGTCGCGCAATGCCCGACCTCATCGAGCGCACGGCCGAGGGGCTCTACTGCCCGGCCGGCGACTTCCACATCGATCCGTGGCGGCCCGTGCCGCGCGCGGTCATCACGCATGCCCACGCGGACCATGCGCGCGGCGGTCACGGCGCCATCTGGGCCGCCGAAGCCGGCGTCGGCGTGCTGCGCCACCGCCTCGGTGCCGATGCGCCGATCCGGCCGCTGGCCTACGGCGAGTCGCTCGACCTCGGTCGCACCCGCGTCAGTCTGCATTCGGCCGGCCACATCCTGGGCTCGGCGCAGGTGCGCGTCGAGGCGCCGGGCGGGGTGTGGGTCGCCTCCGGCGACTACAAGCGCGATGCCGACCCGACCTGTGCGCCCTTCCAGATCGTGCCCTGCGACACCTTCATCACCGAGGCCACCTTCGCGCTGCCGGTCTATCGCTGGCCGGAGCCGGCGAGCGTCATGGGCGAGATCCGCGACTGGTGGCGGGCCGCAGCCGGGGCCGGGCGCCCGGCGGTGCTGTGCTGCTATGCGCTCGGCAAGGCCCAGCGCGTGCTCAACGGCCTGCTGGCGCACAGCGACGAGACGGTGTACCTGCACGGCGCGATGACGCCGCTGGTGGCGGCTTACCGCGATGCCGGCGTGCCCATGGTGCCCACCTGCCCGGTTTCGGAGGCGCCGCGCGACATCGACTGGCGCGGGCAGCTGATCCTGGCGCCGCCGAGTGCGGCCGGCACGCCCTGGATGCGCCGCTTCCGCGGTGCCGCGACCGGCTTCGTCTCCGGCTGGATGCGACTGCGCGGCAACCGCCGCCGGCGCGGCTTCGACCGGGGCTTCGTGCTTTCCGACCACGCCGACTGGCCGGGCCTGCTCGACACCGTCCGCGCCACCGGCTGCCGGCGCGTGCTCGCCACCCACGGCCACAGCGACGTGCTGGTCGGATACCTGCGCGAACAGGGCCTGCGCGCCGACGAGCTGGGCACGCGGTACGAGGGCGAGGCCGACGCGTGAGACGCTTCGCGGAACTCTTCGAGGCGCTCGACGGCACCCGTGCCACCGGTCGCAAGCTCGCCCTCATGCAGGCCTACTTCGCGGCCGCCGACGATGCCGACGTCGCCTGGGGGCTGTACTTCCTCACCGGTCGCCGCCTCAAGCGCGTGATCGCTCCCGGCCGGCTGCGCGCCATCGCCGCCGGGGCGGCCGGCATCCCGGACTGGATGCTGGAGCGCAGCCACGCGCACGTCGGCGACCTCGCCGAGACCATCGCGCTGCTGCTCGACGACGGCAATGCCGTCCCCAGCGAGCGCCCGCTCGCCCAGTGGGTCGGTGCGCTCAAGGCGTTGCGCGACGCCGACGAAGCCCGGGTCGCCGAGCGCCTGACGCAATGGTGGCGGGCGCTGCCGCGCCTGGAGTGCTTCCTGCTCAACAAGCTGCTCACCGGCAGCCTGCGCGTCGGTGTCTCCGCCGGCCTCGCCACGCGCGCGCTGGCCGCCGCCATCGAGCAGGACGAGAACCTGGTGGCGCAGCGCCTGATGGGGGACTGGCAGCCCGATGCCGGCCTGCTCGCGCAGCTGCGCGCACCGCCGGAGGCCGGCACCATCGCCTCGCAGCCCTATCCGTTCTGCCTCGCCGCGCCGCTGGAGGGCGAGCCCGCGACGCTCGGTGCGCTCGCCGACCATCTGGTGGAGTGGAAGTGGGACGGCATCCGCGCCCAGCTCATCCGCCGAGAAGGTCGCGTCTTCCTCTGGTCGCGCGGCGAGGAACTGCTCGACGGTCGCTTTCCGGAGGTCGGGGCGGCCGCCATGGCGCTGCCCGACGGCCACGTGCTCGACGGCGAGCTGCTGGTGTGGACCGATGGCGTGCGCCCCTTCGGCGCGCTCCAGCGGCGCATCAACAAGCAGAAGCCCGGGCTGAAGCTGTTGCGCGAGGCGCCGGTGGTGTTCCTGGCCTACGACCTGCTCGAGGCCGATGGCGCCGACGGTCGCGCGATGCCGGCACGCGACCGGCGCGCCCGCCTGGAGGCCCTGATCGCCGGGCACGGCGGTGACGCCACGCCGCTGCGCCTGTCGCCGCTGGTCGCGGCAACGGACTGGCAGCGCCTCGCCGCGCTGCGCGCGGAAGCGCGCAGCCGTGGCGTCGAGGGCTTCGTGCTCAAGCGTGCCGACGCGCCCTACACGCGGGGCCGCAGGCGCGGCGTGTGGTGGAAGTGGAAGGTCGATCCGCTCACCGTCGACGCGGTGCTGGTCTACGCCCAGGCCGGCCACGGCCGGCGCTCGAACCTGTACACCGACTACACGCTGGCGGTGTGGGACGGCGCGGCGCTGGTGCCGGTGGCCAAGGCCTACTCGGGCTTGACCGATGCCGAGCTCACCGAGATGGACCGCTGGATCCGCCGGCACACCGTCGAGCGCTTCGGCCCGGTGCGCAGCGTGCGACCGGAACAGGTCTTCGAGATCGCCTTCGAGGGCATTCAGCCCAGCAGCCGGCACAAGGCCGGTCTGGCCGTGCGCTTCCCGCGCATCCATCGCTGGCGGCGCGACAAACCGGCCGCCGAGGCGGGCACGCTGGACGAGCTGCGCGGGCTGCTGGAAGCGGTGCGGTCGGCGTCCTGAGCTACCGGGCAGCCGCCGGCGCAGGACGCGGCCGGAGGCTTCGCCACACGTTCAGCGCCAGTCCGCACCAGATCAGCGCGAAGCCGGCCAGGCGGGCGGCGTCGAAGGGTTCGCCGTAGAGCAGCACCCCGAGCAGCAGCTGGGTGGTGGGCGCCAGATACTGCAGCAGGCCGAGGCTGGACAGCGGCATGCCGCGCGCCGCGATGGCGTAGAGCGCCAGCGGCAGTGCGGTGACGGCGCCACCGCCGGCGAGCAGCAGCCAGTCGACCGCGCTGCGCTCGGCCGGCACGCTCAGCCACGTCACCAGCGCGACCGCCGGTATCGCCCACAGGCAGGTCTCGGCCGCCAGGCCGGTGACGGCGTCGACATCGAGACGCTTGCGCACCAGTCCGTAGAGCGCGAAGCTGGTCGCCAGGCACAGCGCCACCCAGGGCAGGCCGCCGGCGTGCCAGGTGAGCCAGGCGACGCCGGCAGCGGCCAGGCCCACCGCCAGCCAGCGCACGCGGTCGAGGCGCTCGCCGAGCACGATCACTCCCAGCGCCACCGACATCAGCGGCGAGATGAAGTAGCCCAGGCTGGCCTCGACCACGCGCTCGACGGCCACCGCCCAGACGTAGATGCCCCAGTTGGCGGCGATGACGGCGCCCGACACGCACAGCCAGCCCCACTGGCGTGCGCTCAGCGCCAGCAGCCGGCCGAGGTGGCCGCGCAGCAGCAGGAAGATCAGCACGCACGCGAAGCTCCACAGCAGGCGGTGCGAGGCCACCTCCAGCGCCGGGATGTGGGTCAGCGTCTTCCAGTAGACCGGGAACAGGCCCCAGACGCCGAAGGCGCCGAGCGCGGCGGCAAGCGCGGAATGACGGTCGAGGGCGGTCACGGGATGGAGCGCGGCTTGGACGGCGGGCGGAGCACGGAAGCGGGGCGCGCATCATAGGAGGATGGTTCAGACGATGCTCGATCCGGGCGCGCTCGATGCCTGGTTCGCACGCGAGGGCCGGGAAGTGCTGCCCTTCCAGCGGCAGGCCTGGGATGCCTACGCGCGCGGCGTCTCGGGTCTGATCCACGCTCCCACCGGCCAGGGCAAGACGCTGGCGGCGTGGCTCGGCCCGCTGCGCGAAGCGGAGGCCGCGGACGAGCCGCTGCGCGTGCTGTGGATCACGCCCATGCGCGCGCTGGCCGCGGACACGGCCGCGCAGCTGCAGGCCGCCGCCGATGCGCTGGAAATGGGCTGGACAGTGGGCCGGCGCACCGGCGACACCGGCAGCGCCGAGCGCGCACGCCTGCGCAAGCGCCTGCCGCAGGCACTGGTGACGACGCCCGAATCGGCCTCGCTGCTGCTGTCCTACGGCGACCAGATCGCGCAGTGGCGCGGTCTGCGCGCAGTGATCGTCGACGAGTGGCACGAACTGCTGGGCAGCAAGCGCGGCGTGCAGACCGAACTGCTGATCGCGCGCCTGCGCCGGCTGGCGCCGGGGTTGCGCGTGTGGGGGCTGTCGGCGACCCTGGGCAACATCGACGAGGCTGCGCGCGTGCTGTGCGGGGGCGATACCACGCCCGAGCGCATCGCCGGCGAGGCGCCCGCGCCGCTGACGGTCGAGACCCTGCGCCCCGAGCCGGTGGAGCGCTTCCCCTGGGCCGGGCACATGGGGCTCGGCCTGCGCGACGCGGTGATCGATGCCATCCACGGTGCGGCCAGCACGCTGGTGTTCACCAATACCCGCGCCCAGGCCGAGCGCTGGTTCGATGCCATCCGCGAGGCGGCGCCTGCTCTGCCCGCGGCGCTGCACCACGGCTCGCTCGACGCCGCCGAGCGCGCGGCCGCCGAGGACGGCATCCGCAGCGGTACGCTGCGCTGCGTGGTCGCCACCAGCAGCCTCGACCTCGGGGTCGACTTCGCGCCGGTCGAGCAGGTCATCCAGATCGGCGGGCCCAAGGGGGTGGCGCGGCTGGCGCAGCGCGCGGGACGCTCCGGGCATGCCCCGGGCCGCGGCAGCCGCATCCTGTGCGTGCCCACGCACGCGCTCGAGCTGGCCGAGTTCGCGGCGGCGCGCGACGCGCTGCGCGCGGACCGCATCGAGGCGCGCCGGCCGCTCACGCTGTGCCTGGACGTGCTGGCGCAGCACGTCTGCACGCTGGCGCTCACCGGGGCGGTGCGCGCCGACGAGGTGCTGGCCGATGCGCGCGCCACCCATGCCTTCGCCGCGCTCGACGACGCGCAGTGGCAGTGGGTGCTCGACTTCGTCATGCGCGGCGGCGCCGCGCTGCAGGCCTATCCGCAGTACCGCAAGGTGAGCGAGGTGGACGGCGTGCTGCGCGTCGCCGACGCCACCATCGCGCGCCGTCACCGCATGGCCATCGGCACCATCACCGCGGACGCTCACATGCGCGTTGCGTGGACGCGCGGCGGGACGCTGGGTCAGGTCGAGGAGCGCTTCATCGCCGGCCTGCGCCCGGGCGATTCCTTTCTGTTCGCCGGCCGGGCGCTGACCCTGGAACGGGTGCGCGACATGACCGCCTATGTGCGCAGCGGCCGCAGCCGCCGGCTGGTGCCGCGCTGGGCCGGCGGGCGCATGCCGCTGTCCTCGACGCTGGCGGACGCGCTGCTGACGCGGCTGGCGGCGGGCGCGCCCGGGCGCGGCGATGACGAGATGGCCGCGCTCGCGCCGCTGCTCGCCATCCAGCAGCAGTGGTCGGCGCTGCCGGCGCCGGGGCGGCTGCTGGTCGAGCACACGCGCTCGCGCGAGGGCCGGCACTGGTTCGTCTACCCCTTCGCCGGCCGCCACGCGCACGAGGCGCTGGCGGCGGTCGCGGGCTGGCGGTTGTCGCAGCGCATGCCGGTGACCGCGACCCTCACCGCCAACGATTACGGCTTCGAGATCCTGGCCGCCGAGCTGCCCGAGCCCGACGAGGCCCTGCTGCGCGCGCTGCTCGATCCGGCGGAATTGATGCGCGATGCGCTGGCCGCGGTCAACGGCACCGAGATGGCGCGGCGGCGCTTCCGCGGGATCGCGCGCGTCGCCGGCCTGGTGTTCGAGGGCCATCCCGGCGCCGGCAAGAGCGCGCGCCAGATCCAGGCGTCCAGCGGCCTGATATTCGACGTGCTGTCGCGCTACGATCCGGGCCATCTCCTCACCGCCCAGGCGCTGGAGGAAGTGCTGGAACAGCAGCTCGACATGCCCCGCGCCCGTGCCGCGCTGGTAGCCATCGCCGACGGCGCAGTGGCGGTGCGCGCAACGCCGCGGCTCACCCCGCTGGCCTTTCCGCTGTGGGCCGAGCGCATCGGCAGTCGGGTGTCCAGCGAGGATGTCGCCACCCGCGTCGCGCGCATGGCCGAGCAGCTCGCGCGCGCCGCCGACCGCCGGCGTACGCCGGTGCGCAGGGCGTCATGAGCGCGGCGGCGCTGCCCGTCACGGTGTCCGGCGAGCCGGTCATGCTGGACAGCCGGCGGGCGCTGTACTGGCCCGGTGGCGGCGTGCTCGCCATCGCCGACGTGCACCTCGGCAAGGGCGAGGCCTTCCGGCGCCGGGGCGTGGCCGTGCCCAGCGGCCACACGCAGGCGGACTGCGACGCCATCGACGCCCTGCTGCGCGACTACCGCCCGGCGCGCCTGATCGTCTGCGGCGATCTCCTGCATGCGCCTGCGCGCGGCGACGAGGCCTGGCTCGATGCCTTCCGCACGCTGCGCCGCACGCACGCGGACGTCGCCTTCGAGATGGCGGTGGGTAACCACGACCGCGGCAGCCGGCTGCCCGCGGATCTCGGCCTCGACTGCCATTCCGAGCGTGTCGCGGCGCCCTTCGTCTTCACCCACGAGCCCGGCGCGCACGGCGCCGGCCATGCGATCTGCGGCCATCTGCATCCGGTGGTGCGACTGCGCGGCATGGGCGACAACCTGCGCATGCCGGTGTTCTGGCTGCGCCGCGACCACGCCGTGCTGCCTGCCTTCGGCAGCTTCACCGGCGGCGCCGAGGTGACCCCGGAAGCGGGCGACCAGGTCTTCGCGGTCTCGGATCGCGCCGTGCAGCCTCTGCCCCATCTTTCCGCAAGGAGTTCGTCATGCGCATCCTGATCACCGGCGGAACCGGCTTCATCGGCGTGCCGCTGTGCCGCCACCTGGAACGTGCCGGCCACGAGGTCGTGGTCTGGTCGCGCGATCCCGATGCCGCCCGCGACCGGCTGCCGGCCGATGTCGCGGCGGTGGGCCGTCCCGAGGACGCAGGGCGTGTCGATGCGGCCGTCAATCTCGCCGGCGAGTCGCTGGGCGACGGGCGCTGGAACGCGGCGCGTCGTCGCCGCATCATCGAAAGCCGCATCGAGACCACGCGCCGGCTGGTGGACTGGATGGCGCAGGCCGGCGTGCAGCATCTGGTGTCGGCATCCGCCATCGGCTACTACGGCGTGCGCGGCGACGAGCCGGTGTCCGAGGACGATCCGCCGGCGAGCCGGCTGCAGGGCGGACTCGATGTGTGTGCGCCGTGGGAGGCCGAGGCCCGGCGCGCCGAGGAGGCCGGCGCACGGGTCGCCATCGTGCGCATCGGACTGGTGCTGCATCCCGAGGGCGGCGGCCTGCAGCAGATGCTGACGCCCTTCCGGCTGGGCATCGGCGGGCCGATGGGCTCGGGCCGGCAGTGCTGGAGCTGGATCCATCGCCACGACCTGGTGCGCCTGTTCACCTTCCTGCTGGAGCATCCCGAGGCACACGGCGTGTTCAACGGCACCGCGCCCAACCCGGTGAGCCAGCGCGCCTTCGCGCAGGCGCTGGGGCGGGTGCTGCGGCGCCCCAGCTTCATGCCGACGCCGGCCTTCGTGCTGCGTGCGGCCTTCGGCGACATGGCCGAGCTGCTCACCGAGGGGCAGTGCGTGCTGCCCAAGCGTACCGAGGCGGCGGGCTTCACCTTCGAGCACCGCGAGCTGGAGCGCGCGCTGCGCGATCTGCTGCGCTGAGACGCGTCAGGCGGCGCCGGGGTCGCGACGGTGCGCAGCGGCCGCGTCGCGGATCGCGGCGCGCTCGTCCTCGCGCTTGCGGCGCAGGTTGTTGATCTGCATCTTCAGCCGCGGGTGGCCGGCAAAGCGCTGCTCGTGGCGGTCGAGGAAGTCCCAGTACAGCGTCGTGAACGGACACGCCTTCGGCCCCGTGGCGATGTCGGGCCGGTAGCGGCAACCGCTGCAGCAGTTCGACATGCGCTGGAGATACCTGCCGGATGCGACGTAGGGCTTCGACGCCATGACGCCGCCGTCGGCCCACTGGCTCATGCCGATGACGTTGGGCAGCTCGACCCACTCCACCGCATCGACGTAGATCGCCAGATACCACTCGTGAATGGCGCGCGGCGTCACGCCCAGCAGCAGCGCATAGAGTCCGGTGACCATCAGGCGCTGGATGTGATGCGCGTAGCCGTGCGTCAGGGTGGTGCCGATGGCGTCCTGCAGGCAGGCCATGCCGGTGTCGCCGGTCCAGTAGAAGGCGGGCAGTGGCTGGTCGGCGCCGAGGGCGTTGGCATCGCGGTAGGCCGGCATGCGGGCCCAGTAGAGGCCGCGCACGTACTCGCGCCAGCCGAGGATCTGCCGGATGAATCCCTCCACCGCGGCGATCGGGGCGTGGCCGTCGCGCCAGGCGGCCTCGGCGGCGGCGCAGACCCTGCGCGGATCGATGAGCTTGAGATTGAGCGCCGCCGACAGGCGGGCGTGGTAGAGCCAGGGCTCGCCGGACCAGATGGCGTCCTGATAGCGGCCGAACCGCGGCAGGCGGTGCGCGACGAAGTCGGCGAGGGCCGCTTCGGCCTGCTCCGGCGTCACCGGCCAGTCGAAGTGCGCCAGCGCGCCGGGATGATCGCCGAAGCGCGCCTCGACCAGCGCCAGCACCGCCTTCGTGGTGGTGTCGGGTGCGAAGGACGCCGGCGCCGGCAGGCGGCCCGGCCCTTCGCGGCCGAAGCTCGCACGGTTGTCGGCGTCGAAGTTCCAGCGCCCGCCGGCGGGCTGGTCGCCGTCCATGAGCAGGCCGGTGTCGCGGCGCATCCATCGGTAGAAGTGCTCCATGCGCGGCTGGCGCCGCCCGTCCAGCCATTGCGCGAAAGCGTCGCGCGTGCACAGGAAGTGATCGTCCGGCGCGACGCGCAGCGTGTAGCCGGCGCGCGTGGCGGCATCGGCGAGCGCAATCTGCAGGTCGTGCTCGCCGGCCTCGGTCATGGCCACCTCGGCCGGGGCCAGCGCGGCGAGATCGGCCGCCAGCGCGGAGGCGAGATCGGGGTGCTCGTGGGCGTCGAGCGCGCGGTGGATCACGCGCCAGCCTCGTACCCGCAGGCGCTCGGCGAAATGGCGCATGGCGGCGAGGAAGAGCGCGATGCGCGCCTTGTGCGACCACACCCGGGTGGCCTCCGATGCCGCCTCGCACAGCCACACCGCGTCGTGCGCCGGATCGGCGTCCGCAAGCAGTGCCGCGTCGGCGTCGAGCTGGTCGCCGAGCACGACCAGCAGCCGGCGTACCGGTGCCTCAGCAGGCACGGCGATGACGCCGGCAGCGCTCGGAGCAGTAGCGCACCTCGTCCCAGACCGCCGCCCACTTCCGGCGCCATGCGAAGGCGCGTCCGCACACCGCGCACGGTTTCTCGGGAAGTGTCGACTTTTTCCGACTGGTAGGTCGTCGTGCCATGCGCGCATCATAGAAATCCACCCGCGCGCGCAGACGACGCGGGTCGGCACGGCTTGGACAACGCGGCAGGCAAGGATGCACAGAGCTCGGCAGGAAGCCGGCGACGGACACGGCGCGGGTGCGCGCGTTCCGGCGCAACCGGACGGCACGGTGACGGAGACGGTGGTCGACATCGATGCCGACGGGCGTCTCGCCGCCGTGCGCGGGCGCGGCAGCGCGCGCGACTACGCAGCGCTGTTCGCACCGGCCGACCGTTCGCGCGGTCTCCCTGCCGAGCTCATGCGCCTGGCGCGGCGGCACGGGCTGGTGCGCGATCAGCTCCAGCGCCCCGATGCCGACGGCGCCTGGCGGCCGCACCGCATCACGCTGAGCATCCGCCGCGATGCCGAAGGCCGCGTGAGCGGCTACCGCGAGGCACGCACCCCGGTCTGACCGCCGGTCGATTCCCTGTCGCGCTGTCTCGCTGCGCGGCCACGCGGTATCATGCCTGCGCGCTGCGCCTGTAGCTCAGCTGGATAGAGTGTCGGCCTCCGAAGGCACGAGTCATCTCCTTCGTCGCGTTACAGTGATGCAGTCAAAGCGCCCGTAGCTCAGCTGGATAGAGTGTCGGCCTCCGAAGCCGAAGGTCGCAGGTTCGAATCCTGCCGGGCGCGCCAAATCAATGACTTAGAGCCCGATCCTGGCTGCCAGCCGGATCGGGCTCTTTGCTTTGAGGTCCCCGCTGAGTCCGCGATGTGAATGCATCCCTCAGCGAAGCCGAGCGCGGCTCAAGACGCTTGAGACCAGCAGGGGACCACCTGGGGACCATCCGGGACCAGCCAGAAGGGCGCGTGTCCGGGAATGACTGCATCCCCCGGGACCGGGGACTAGTCCGAGTGGTCGTCAGGAACGTGCTCGATCAGCTGCTCGATGCGGCACTTGAAATAGGTGCAGAGCAGGTCGAGATTGTCCGTATGCGTGTTGTATCCGCGCTTGTTGAGGATGCGGGATAGCGTGATCCGATGAATGCCGGTCGCGGACGAGATTTCGTTGACCGTGATCAAGCGCCCTTCCTGGAACTGCCGTTCGGCCATCAGTTCACGCAGCCGGAATCGGATCATCGAAGGCCTGAGTCGGTCGAAATGCCCGCCACGCACGGGGTTGCATGGCTGGAGAGTCGGTATAGGTTGGATGTGTATCGAATGAGATACATACGAAGCACAAAGCCAACATTAACGACTGGAGTTAGCTATGAGTATGTCACGAACCTACCTGACGGCAGCCGAGCTATCTGCTCGCATCAAGTACGACGCAAGGACAATCAGAAACCGGCTTGTCGACGCGGTACTGCTCGAGGGGGTGCATTACATTCGGCCCTTCGGCCGCCGAAAGATCCTCTTCATCTGGGAGGCGATCGAGAGGGACATGAGCCTGTCCACGGGTGACGCCGAGGCGACCGCAATGAGTAGCGGACTGGGCGAGAGGTCTGCGGATGACCTCGGAGAGGAGGCGTTGCAGAGCGAAGGAGCCTACGGGATGGGGCGGCTGGGCCCTTCAGAGCGCATTCCGATGGCGTCCGGGAGGTACTGCAATGGCTAGCATCAATGTCCGAAGCGGCTACCTCTACTTCGATTTTCGCTTTCGAGGCGTTCGCTGCCGTGAGTACACGCGATTCACGGACACGTCCGCCAACCGGAAGAAGATGAAGCGGATTCTCACCCGGATCGAAGCGGACATCTCGCTCGGCAGGTTCGAGTACGAGCGCTATTTTCCCGGAAGCCCCATGGCGACAAGGTTCCTGGGGCAGCGGGGCGCGGAGACGCGGGGGCAAGCAAGGCCGGATGCTCAGGGCCTGGATGATGCAGCACCGGCGTTGCCGGCGTTTGCGGAGTTCGCGGAAGGCTGGAAGCGAAACAAGCAGGTCGAATGGCGTCACAGCTACCGCGTGGCCATGGACTCGATCCTGAGGCATCACGTGCTTCCCGTCTTCGGTGACGTTCCGTTGAACGAGATCGACCGCTCCCTCGTCCTGGATTTCCGGACCAAGCTGTCACGCGAAGGAGATGATCTGAATGGGGTCGAGGGGCCTCAGAGGCGTGCCCTCGACCCATCGACCATCAATCGAATCGTCGGCGTGGTCCGCATGGTCCTCGATGAGGCCGCACTCCAGTACGGGTTTCAGAATCCCTGTACGAACATCAAGCGCCTGAAGCTGCGGCGAAAGGACATCGAGCCGTTCTCGATGGTGGAGATGCGAATGATCCTCGCGCGAGTGCGCAAGGACTATCACCCCTACTTGACATTCCGCTTCTTCACGGGCGTCCGGTCGGGTGAGGCGCACGGTCTCAGATGGAAGCATGTCGATTGGGAGCGGCGGCAGATCCTGATCCGCGAGACCTTCATCGGAGGAAGGACGGAACAGACGAAGACGGACGGCTCGCAACGCGAGATCTACATGAGTCAGCCCGTCATCGAAGCGTTGATCGCTCAGCGTCCGGAAGGCTACGACCACGCTTCCGAGCGCTTCTCCGAGGAATACGTCTTCCGTACCCGCAACGGCATGCCGATCAACAACACCAACTTCAACAACCGGGTCTGGAAGCCGCTGCTTTGCCACCTCGGAATCAAGTATCGCCGGCCCTATCAGATGCGTCATACCTGCGCGACGCTCTGGCTGGCCGCAGGCGAGTCGCCCGAATGGATTGCCCGCCAGCTTGGGCACTCGACAACGGAAATGCTCTTCCGTACCTACAGCCGGTATGTGCCGAACCTCATGCGCAGGGACGGAAATGCGTTCGACACCCTCGTGACCGGTGCCCTCAATGGCGGGGTCGACAGTCCCGAACACGAGGGGGCAAGGCCCTCCAGCCAAGCGGTGCCGGCACATAAGCGGGGAGCTGTAAATGACTAATCATCGGAATCTGTTTGCCTCAGGTTGCCTCAGGTTGCCTCAGGTTGCCTCAGGTTGCCTCAGGTTGCCTCAGGAGGCCGCAACCATGGCTAAGACAAGGAAGGAACTCGAAGCGCTCCTCGCCAGTGAACTGACAGCCGTGGAGCTGCGGAGGCGCGCGGCGCGCATCTGCCCCCTGTTGCTCAATCAGGTCAGAGCCCTACCGGAAGGCATCGATCTGGTCTGCTTCGTCAGCGACTGCAGCAAGACCAACAATCGGATCGCTCTCATCGACTGGATCAACCGACAGCTCGATTGCCCGGAGTTTCAGGCTGCTGCTGAGTACCAACCGGAGGAGAGCCTGCTTCTGGATCGCCTGACCGGTCAGATCAGTACTCGGTTGGCTGCCAATGATCATGACTGGGAGGCGGATCGGTGATCGCTGCAAGGCGCAGTGATCATCCGGAGCTCGCCTGCGGAGACCTCGGCTGGCTGTCCCAACAGCCTGTTGGCTTGCACGGTAGCGTGTACTGGCTAAGCGAGGTGCAGCACCGTCAGAAGCGCACCGATGGAGCGCGTTACGCGCGACTGGTCCTCGACGATGCCCGCGGCGTAGTCATTGGTCTGCTCTGGCCCGAGTGGCTCCACCAGCTCGGTGACGTTCAATTGCCCGGCCCCGTCTTCGTGATCGGCCGGTTCCGTGGCGAGGGCGACGACCGATGCCTGCACGTTGAGCGCTTGCGGCCAGTGAGCGGAGAAGTCCTCGAAACAGGCGCAGGGCTGCTACCCCGCAGGCTATGCCCGGTGGTGGCGCTGTCATGGCTTGATGAGCTGGTCGCTTTTGAGTGCGGCCTCACCGGCCCATTGCGCCGCTTTCTCGGCGATGTGCTCAGGGATCCCCGAAGCGGGACCCCCTTTATGCGCTGCAAGGCCAGCCAGAATCATCACCACGCTTGGCCCGGTGGTCTGCTCGCACATTCGATGGCGATGCTGCCGCTCGTTTCGTTGCTGGTGGAGACAGTGATGCCGGACGCCGAGGATGCCACCCCCCTCACGTAGATCGGTCTGCTTCTGCATGACGTCGGCAAGGTGCTGACGGTGGGCGAGAGCGTTCGTCCGATAGCTGTTGGGACAGCCAATCCGACGCACGAAGCCATCGGTCTGGAGCTGATGCACCCTCACCTGGCGAGACTCCGATCGTTCGCCCCGGACCAGGCCCGCGTTCTGCATTACCTCTTCGCCTACCTGGCTGCCGATCCCAGGCAGCGCGGTTACCCGGAGAGTCTCCTCGTGGACGTCGTGCGGCAGCTCGATCAGCTCAGTACGGCGATGGATCTCGGCAGGGGGCTGATGCCCGCATCCAGCCCTCCAGCGCAATCCGGGTAGCGCCGGCGACCCTTTTGCGGCGCAATCCACCGGTTCCATGAAATGCGGGACAGCGCGGCATTGGCGGCGTGGCGGTCGAATCGGTTCGGGTCGAAACCTTCCCCGGCCCATGCGAGGAATTCGCGGGCTGCCAGCGATCTCGGGTCCCGGAGGGCGTTGAGCACGGTGCACGCCGACGAAACCGGGCGCAGCGCCTGCCGAGCGCTGATCCAGGCCATCCGCTACTACCGGGGCTTCGGCATCACCATCGAGCCTGTCATGACCGACAACGGGGCCTGCTACAAGTCCCAACGCTTCGCCAGGTTGCTCCGCCGGCTGGGTATCCGCCACGTGCGCACAAAACCCTAACACCCCACGCACCAACGGCAAGGCCGAGCGCTTCATCCAGACCGCCCTGCGCGAATGGGCCTACGCCCGCAGCTACGACAACGCCGACCAGCGCACCGAGCATCTGCCCGCTTGGCTCCACCAGTACAACTGGCACCGACCACATGCCAGCCTGAACTACCAGCCACCCGTCAGCGCCCTAGGCTTATCTGTGAACAACCTGGTGGGTTTACACAGCTAGTAGGTCATCTCCCAAGTAGCGGTCGTACTTCTCGGATTCCTTGTTCTTAACCCGACTTGCCAATACGTGAGGGGGTGGCATCGGCTCCGTGAGAATATTGGCATCCCGTTCATGCGTTGCAAGGCCAGCCAGAATCATCATCACGCGTGGCCCGGCGGTCTGCTCGCGCATTCGATGGAAATGCTGCCGCTCGTAGTGCCGCTGGTGGAGGCGACAATGCCGTTCGAGAGAATGCGGTCGCACTCGTACAGATCGGATTGCTTTTGCATGACGTCGAAAAGGTCCTGACCGTGGGCGAGAGCGTCCGCCCGAAAGGCGTTGAGGGGGGGCGCCAGTCACGAAGTCGTGGGCCGGCAGTTGATGCTCCCCCACTTGGATGTCACGGGCGGGCGCTCCAGTACAGGTCTGCGTTCTGGACTACTTCTTTGCCTACTTGGCTGCCGACCCCAGGCAACTCGGCTACCCAAAGAGCCTTATCGTCGACATTGTGCAACAGTTCTATCAGCTGAGCACAGCAACAATTCTCGGCAAAAGTCTGATGCCCGGCTGCGAATGACAGCGCCGAACACTGGCCGTTTCCTGACAAGGTGGTGGGCGGCGGCCCAACCGACCGAGCCGCTGCCGACCACCACGGAATCGAATTGTCCGGACACCATGCGGATTGGCTGCGCCGCGCCTCAGCCCTTGCCCTTGGGCGTCAGCTTGACCATCAGCTCGGAGTAGCCGCGCACGAAGTTGGACTGTACCCGTTCGGGCTCACCGACAACTTCGATCTTGTCGAAGCGCTTGAGCAGTTCTTCCCACAGGATGCGCAACTGCAATTCGGCCAGACGGTTGCCCATGCAGCGGTGGATGCCGTAGCCGAACGACAGATGGTTTCGCGCGTCCTTGCGATCGATGATGAAGGCATCGGGATTGTCGAACTTGCGTTCGTCGCGATTGCCCGAAGCAAACCACATCACCACGCGATCGCCCTGCCGGATGGTCTGGCCATTCAGTTCCACATCCTGCGTGGCCACCCGCCGCATGTGCGCCAACGGGGTCTGCCAGCGGATGATCTCGGAGACCATGTTCGGAATCAGGTCCGGGTTCGCCTTCAGCTTGTCGAATTCCTCCGGGAACTGATTCATGGCGAGCACGCCACCGCTCATGCTGTTGCGCGTGGTGTCATTGCCGCCAACGATGAGCAGTCCCAGGTTGCCGATGAACTCCATCGGGCGATTGATCATGCTCTTCGTGTCGTCGTTGCTCTGCAACATGCTGATCAGGTCGAATCCAGGCGCTTCGCCCGCAGCCCGACGGGCCTCCTTGTCGCGCCACAGCTGGGAGAAAGCCCAGGCCATGTCAGCGGCCGCTTCGAACATGTTCTCTTCATCGTCGAACTCGCCGCCGGTCGCCGCCGCATTGCCTGCCAATCGGTCGGACCAGTCGATCAGCTTGTGCCGTTCCTCGTACGGGAAGTCCAGCAGGGTGGCCAGCATGCGGCCCGTCAACTCCTTCGAGACCGCTGGCACCCAGTTGAAGGGTTCACCCAGGGGCAGGCTGTCGAGCACCTCCCCGGTGCGCAGGCGGATCAGCCCTTCCATCTCCTTCAGGTTCTGCGGTGCGACCACGCCCTGGACCGAGCGGCGCTGCACGTCATGCTTGGGCGGGTCCATCGCGATGAACATCTCCACCGACAGCCCCTCCGGGGGATCGCCCAGGATGATGAACGGCTCCGAGGAGAAGAGTTCGTGATGCTTGTCCACGAACAGGATGTCCTCGTAGCGCGTCACCGACCAGAACGGCCCGAACGGACTGTTCTTCAGGTAGTGCACCGGGGCCTCGTCGCGCAGCCGCTTGAAATAGGGGCCCCACTCGCCCTGCCGGTACAGGAAGGGGTTGCTGAGGTCGACCTCATCGAGCGCCAGTGTGGTGACATCGGGAACCGGTGCTTCTACGAAGTTGGGGGCCGGTCGCCGCGGGCCGACAAGTTTCTTCTTGACGTTGACCAACGCCTTCAGCCCCCGGATCTGCCAGTGCATCGGCACCACCCGGGAGGTGGCATTGACGACTCGGGTCTGGATTGCATCCATTGACTGGGTTTGTGTTGACATGGCGTCCTCCGTGCTCACATTTGGAATTCAGGCAGGCGAACGGTCATGCCGTCCATCGCCTCTGTGGTGTTGACCTGACAGCCCAGACGCGAGGTTCTCGCTCGCTCAGGGGTCATGGACAGCATCTGCTCTTCGTCATAACCGAGCACGCCGGTCTTGTCGAACCACTCGTCCGCGACGATGACGTGGCAAGTGCCACAGGCACATTCCCCACCGCAGTCCCCGTCGATGCCGGGGATCGCGTTATCGACTGCAACTTGCATCAGGGAAGCGCCGGCGTCGAAGTCAGCGACATGCTCGGTGCTGTCGTGCGCGATGAAGGTGATTCTGCCCATTGCCTTTCTCCTTTCATATCTGTCCAAGCCAGATCGTAGTAGCGAGTCGGCAGACCGGGGAGGACAGTTTTTGACAACGCGGGGGCATTTGAAGACACTGGTTGCCTCCTGGGGAGGGCGAATGATGAAGACGCCGCATGCCGAGTGCTCGCACAGCCCTGAAGCCGACATTCCGTCGAACTACTCACGGCTGATCGCGCGTGAACTGGGCCTCTCGGCGCGACAACTGCCCGTGCTGCTGAGCGGTACCGGAGTCGAGGTCGCGCAGTTGCTGCGCGAGGACAGCCTGTTCACCGTGGCCGAGCAGATCGGGATTCTGCGCAACGCACTGGCGTTGTCCGGCGAGCCGGAGTTCGGGTTGCGACTGGGCACGCGGCTGACCCCGGCGACGCACGGAGCCATGGGCTTCATCGCCTACAGCAGCCCCGACCTGTTCACCGCGCTGCAGGCGATTCACACGTTCCTGCCCACGCGCGCGAACTTCATCCAGATGGATCTGCAGCAGGTTGAAGGTCACCTGGAATGCCTGGTGAACTTTCATGTGTCGTTGTTGGATGAGGATGTCGAGCGTTGCCTTGCTGATGCGATGGTGAAGGTGCTATTCGAATTCGGCGAGTTCATTGTAGGCCGGCCCTTGTACGAGGCCGAAGTCTGTTTCGCCCATCCAGCGCCCGCGCACCGAGCCATCTACGCGGACTACCTGCCCGGGCGGCTGCGCTTTGGCTGTCATCAGTTGACGTGCAGAATTCCAATGGCGGTGTGCCAGAAGCCGAACGCTTCCGCCAATCATGAGAACTATCGCCTGGCCTTGCAGCAGTGCGAATCCATGCTTGCGCGGTTGCAGACACGGGAGCCGGACTATCGGACCCAGCTCAAGAAGATGATGCTGTCCCGCCCACCCGGAACCCTCACCGAAGGGGAGGCGGCGGCTTCTCTGTTCATGAGCAAGCGCACCTTGGCGCGCAAGCTCAAACAAGAAAACAGTGGGTTTCGGCAACTTCGCGAAGAGATTCTGTCCCGGCAGGCGGTGAACTACTTGTTGGATGGCCAAATGCCCGTCGAGGCCATCGCGTCGCTGCTCAACTATCATGACTCCGCGAGCTTCAGGCGCGCCTTCAAGCGCTGGTACGGCTGTCCGCCCGAGCAGTACAGACACAGTGTCGGTCAATGAGTCATGTGGCCGTAGGGTCCATGATTCCGACCGAGTGAACCGCCGATCTCTGGAGAGCTGCTTTGTGTGAACCCACCGGGCTGTTCATGGATGACCGGCTGGTGAAGAACTCCAACGCCTTGAAATGGCGCTATAACTGCGGCTGCAAGGCGATGTTTCTGGCGGTGATTTCGGGCGAGGGGTGAACCGCCCCGAGAATCCGGGGAGGCTAGAAAAGTCGGGGGTGCAGGGAGATTCTCACCGGCCTGGCTAGGCCCGCAGGCGATTATCGATCACGCCGTCCATGATCACTCGCCAGACCAGATCGCCGACGGCATCGAGCGCGTATTCGCCATTGGGGTCGAACCAGGTCGCGACCCAGTTGAGCGCACCAAGGCCGATCAGGCGTAGCAAGCGACCGTCGATATTCTTCTGGATCACGCCCTGCTTGATCATGGTCTCGATGATATCGGTCCAGAAGGACTCGTACTGGTCGCGCAGGGCAACGATTTCCTCGCGCGCCTCCGGCCTCAGTGCGCGCCACTCGAACAGCAGCACGTAAACCGTATCCGAATCGGTCACCAGGGCGCGCAGGTGCGCATTGATGCAAAGGCGCAGCTGTTCCGCCGGGTCGTTCGAGCTGGCGAACGCCCCTTCGACCTCTTCCGTGACCACCTCGACTCCCCGGCGCATCAGCGCAACAAGAAGTGCCTCCTTGGTGTGGTAGCGATAGTACAAGCTTCCGGGAAGCATGTCGCAGGCTTCGGCGATCTCCTTGAGTGAGACCTTTTCGAATCCTTTCCGGCGAAAGAGCCGCGCCGCGTTGGCCAGAATGTGGTCCTGATCGCCCGACTTCCGCACAGGCGGGGCCGATTGGTGAACCATCGTCTCGACATCTCCTCCACAGGCCTGCTTGCTTCTTGGCATAACGGCAACGGCCAGAGCGTGTTCGTGGATTGTATCCGATTGCACGCGCAGGCCTTGAAGGCGCGCCTGGGGCGGGTTGCCAGTGAGTGCGTCTTCGCCGGCGCCGACGACGTACCGCCTGACCACTCGGCCTGGCAGCGCTTGCATGTGATGCCGAGGAGAGGCGTGGCCGTGACGCTCACCGTCCAAGCGCTTGAGTGCGGAGCGGTCAGCCGACGCGGCGTATGCAACAGTGACGTCGTGCCAAGCGGCGGCGGCAGCTGTTTACCGGGCGCAGCCGCGGCAGGGGAGGTATCGCACCTTCCGTCGGCGAAGAGGCCGGGCGTGCGAACCCCGCGCCGTTTGCGATCGGCCGCGTTCAGCGGCTAAGCTCCCGAACGTTTGTTAGACTGCATGCCGGAACCGGCAACCGCCGGTCGGTCCCTGCCATCCGGAGCACCCTTGGACTTTCAGCCCGACGAGCAGCTGCTCAGCATCGAGGACGCTGCACGCATGCTGCGCGCGCGCTCTGCTGGCGGCCCCTGGCTGCAGAACGACCGCCGCGGCGGCTCTCCGCAGGATTCCCACCGCGCGCTCGCCGAGGGCCCGCTGCATCCGTCCGACGTGGGCGGCGTGTACACCGGTTCGTCCCGTCACGCTCCGGCCCGCGTCTCGATTCCCGCGCCTCTCGACCTGCACACGAAGTGCGTTGACTCGAGCA
The DNA here is from genome assembly GCF_023145115.1 of Algiphilus sp. Classification (NCBI taxonomy): domain Bacteria; kingdom Pseudomonadati; phylum Pseudomonadota; class Gammaproteobacteria; order Nevskiales; family Algiphilaceae; genus Algiphilus; species Algiphilus sp. The sequence continues at coordinate 59,280 of NZ_JAGLEJ010000040.1, read as the reverse complement.
TTCGGCAGGAGGGCTCATGAGTCTGGATGCGCTGTGGGCCGAGCTGCAGGCGAATCTGTGGGTGTACCTCGCCATCCCGCTGGTTGCTGGGCTGGTGGGCTACGTGACCAAGGCGCTGGCCGTGCAGATGATCTTCCGGCCACTGGAGTTCGTCGGCATTCCACCCTGGCTCGGCTGGCAGGGCATCCTCCCGCGCAAGGCGCACAAGATCGCCGGGGACTCGGCGGACTTGATGGCTACGCGTCTGCTCGATTCCGAGGAGCTTTTCCAGCAGCTGGATCGCGACCGGATGATGCTGGAGCTGGAGAAGCCGCTGATGGCGGCGGCCGAGTCCCTGATTCGCGAGATCGGCGAAACCTATGCACCGGGCGTCTGGGCGCGCATGCCGCTGTCGTGGCGCCGCCGTGTGATCGCGCGCTTCCAGAGCGAGATCCCGGGCATGGTGGCCGAGCTCTGGGATCAAGCCTCCGGCAACGTCGCCGAGTACTTCGACATCCGCCGAGTGGTGACCGAGAACCTGGTTCGCGACAAGGCCAAGCTCAACGACATCTTCTGGCGCGTCGGCGGGCCGGAGCTGCGCTTCTTCCGCAACATCGGCTTCCTGTTCGGTCTGGGTATCGGCCTGGTGCAGTTGGCTTGCTGGATCACCTGGCACGAGCCGCTGCTGATGCCGCTGTTCGGTGGCATGATCGGCCTCGTCAGCGACTGGGTGGCCCTGCAGATGCTGTTCCGGCCGCGGCGGCCCAAGAAGTTTCTCGGCTTCACCCTGCAGGGCAAGTTCCTGGCGCGCCAGCAAGAAGTCGCCCAGGACTACGCCAGCCTGATGGCCAACGAGCTGCTGACGCCGGCCCACATGATCGAGGAACTGCTACGCGGGCCGGCAATGGACCGCATTGTCGAGCTGGCCCACCAGCGCGTGCGCGAGGCGATCGACGCGCGGCTGGGCTGGGCTCAGCCCGTCGTGGTCTTGGCGCTGGGCCATGAGCAGTACGAGGATATGCGCAAGCTGGTGGCCCAGCGTCTCGTCGATCTGATTCCGGTGGCGTCGCAGACGGTGGAGCGCTACGCGCGGGATGCGCTCGACATCAACTCGACGATCGTCTCCCGCATGGGTCGGCTGTCGCCGGAGGAGTTCGAATCCGTGCTGCGCCCGGCGTTCAAGGAGAACGAGATTATCGTCGTGATCGCCGGAGCCATCCTGGGGGCGCTTATCGGAGAGCTTCAGGTCTTCTTCATGCTCGGCGGGCACTGAGGAAAGCGGCACCGCGCGGTGCTGCGGGGCGCGCATAGGCCGGGGACGCAACCGCCAGCCGCACGGACATAACGGGAGGAAATTCATCGTGAGCGATTCGGCAAGCATCAGCCCCACGGGCCACTACACGGGCCTGGTGTGGGTGCGGCACGGTCTGTCCCATCCCGCGCTGGCGACCACCACCGGCCACCTGCTGTTCTGGGGTTTCAAGCCGGTGGTCCTGGCGGCGCAGTGGGCGGGGGTGCCGGCGATCGACAGTTTCCTGCTGACGCGCCACCGGCTCATCGACCTCCGGCTGGACGAGGCAATCCGCAGCGGGCGCGTCGGTCAGGTGATCGAGATTGCCAGCGGCCTCTCGGCGCGCGGCTGGCGCTTCAATCAGCGCTATGGCGAGGCGCTGAGCTATATCGAGGCGGATCTGCCGGGCATGGCGCAGCGCAAGCGCGAGGCGCTGGCGCGCATGGGCGGCCCGCAGCCCGGGCACCGGGTGGTGGACATCGACGCGCTGGCCGACGGCGGCCCACAGAGCCTGGATGCCGTCGCAGCGAGCCTGGACCGCGATCGCGGTCTCGCGCTGATCACCGAGGGCCTGGTCAATTATTTCTCCGAGGCGGATGTGCGTAGTATGTGGCAACGCTTCTCGTCTCTGATGCGGCAGTTTCCCGAGGCCTGCTACTGGAGCGACATCGCCCTGTCGGACGACATGGGCGGGCGCGTGGCGCCCTTCGTCAGCGTTCTGTCGGCATTCGTGCGCGGGCGCGTGCACCTGCACTTCCGCGCGCCGACCGATGCCGAGGCGGCGCTGCGCGAGTGTGGCTTTGGGAGCGCGCGCGCCATCGACCCGGGCGAGTTCGCAGGCGCGCTCGGCGACATTCCGGGCGGCGTGTCGCGGCGAATCCGCGTGATCGAGGCCACAACGGCGCCTGTGCCAGTAGCATCGGCTTCCACAACAACAGGAGGAGAAAGCGATGTCCACAACAGCAACTGAAGCGGGCATGCAGGCCTTCGCGCTGAGCGGCAAGGTGGCGCTGGTCACTGGCGCCGGGCGCGGCATCGGCGCGCAGATCGCGCGCCGGTTGGCGGCCGCTGGCGCCGGGGTGATGGCCACCGATATCGACGGGCCGAGCGCGGAGGAGACGGCAGCGGCCATCGCGCAGGCCGGCGGCACGGCGCAATCCGCCGCCCAGGACGTTACCGACGAAGCAGCCTGGGAAGCCATCATCGCGCAGACCGTGAGCCAGCTCGGCGGGTTGGACGTGCTGGTCAACAACGCCGGCATCGAATCCATGAGCTTCGTCGCCGACACCAGCCTGGACACCTTCCGGCGCATCATGGCGGTGAATGTCGAAGGCGTGTTCCTCGGCGTCAAGCACGCGGTGCGCGCCATGCGGCCCGGCGGCGCGGCCGGGCGCGGCGGCAGCATCATCAACCTGTCGTCAGTGGCCGGGCTGGTCGGCTCGCCCGGGCTGTCGGCCTACTGCGCCTCCAAGGGTGCCGTGCGCCTGCTGACCAAGGCCACGGCCGTGGAGTGCGGCGCGCTCCAACTCGGTATCCGGGTCAATTCGGTGCACCCCGGCGTCGTGCGCACCGACATGGGCGCCAGCGTGGTCTCGGGGATGGCGCGGCTCGGCCTGGTGCCGGATGCGGAGGCTGCCGAGGGCCTGGTGCAGACGATGCACCCGATCGGCATGAGCGAGCCGGACGACGTGGCGCAGGCCGTGCTGTTCCTGGCCAGCGAGGCTTCGCGCAGGACCACCGGCGCCGAGCTGCTGGTCGATGGCGGCATGGCCGCGCAGTAGCGGGAGCGTGATGATGAGCAGAGTGCAGGGCAAGCGCTGTCTTGTGAGCGGCGCCGCGCGCGGCATCGGCCTGGCCGTCTGCGAGCGGCTGATCGAGGAAGGCGCGCAGGTCATGATGGCCGACGTGGACGCCGCATCCGGCGAGGCGCAGGCGCAGCGGCTGGGCGAGCATGCTGTGTTCCAGCCGCTGGATGTCACCCGCGATGAGCAGTGGGACTCGGCCCTCGACGCGATCGAGCGGCGCTGGGGCGGTGTGGATGTGCTGGTCAACAACGCCGGCATCGCCCTGATGGGCGACATTGAAAGCACCACGCCCGAGCAGTGGCAGCGCACGCTGGAGGTCAATCTGTCGGCGGTCATGCTGGGCACGCGCAAGGCCGTCGCGCGCATGAAGGGGCAGGGCGGCGCCATCGTCAACATGGCCTCGATCGAGGGTCTGATCGGCGAGCCCCTGGCGCTGGCCTACAACGCGGCCAAGGGCGGCGTGCGCCTGTTCACGAAATCAGCGGCCGTCCACTGCGCGCGCGCGGGCTACGGCATCCGCATCAACTGCGTATGCCCCGGCTTCATCGACACCGAGATGGTGCGCGGCGCGGTCGGCGGGCTGGACGCGGAGGCGGCAGGGCAGTTCCAGCAGGCGCTGATGGCGCGCGTGCCCATGGGGCGCCTCGGGCAGGCGCGCGAAATCGCCAACGCCGTGCTGTTCGTGGCCTCCGACGAGGCCAGTTTCATGACCGGCGCCGACCTGGTGGTCGACGGTGGTCACACAGCCTGCTGAAGACGCCGAGCGCTTAGCGGGCAGCAAGTACCACGCGGTTCAACACACAGGAGACGCAAGCATGCACACGATAACCGGAAAGACCGCCGTTGTGACCGGCGCCGGCAGCGGCATCGGCCGCGCAACCGCCCTGGCGCTCGCGCGCAAGGGGGCGGCCATCGCGCTGGCCGATATCGACGAGGCGGGCCTGCAGGAGACGGCCAGGCAGATCGCCGCCGACGGTGGGCGCAGCAGCCAGCACCGGGTCGATGTCGCCGATCGCGAGCAGATGGCCGCGTTCGTGCAGGCCGTCGAGGCCCGGCACGGGCGCATCGATATTGTCGTCAACAACGCCGGTATCGGCATTCTCGACGATTTCGCGGACGCGCCGCTGGAGGACTTCGCCAAGGTTGTCGACGTCAATCTTTGGGGCGTGGTCTACGGCTCCAAGCTGTTCCTGCCGGCGCTGCAGCGACAGGGCGGCGGCCACATCGTCAACATTTCCAGCCTGGCGGGCATCATTTCCACACCGGGCATGGTGTCCTACGGCACCACCAAGTTCGCGGTGCGCGGGTTCTCCGAGTCCCTGCGCGCGGAGCTGGCGCCGCACGGCATCGGCGTCACCTCCGTGCATCCCGGCATGATCCGCACCAACATCGCGAAGGTTAGCCGCTGCTCGGACTCCGCCATGCAGCAGCGCATGGTCGAATGGTTCGAACGCTGGGGGCGCCCTCCCGAGCTGGTGGCGAACAAGATCGTGCGCGCCATCGAGACCAACCGGATGCGGGTGCTGGTCACGCCGGAGACCTACGTCATGGACCTGTTCAAGCGCGCGACGCCGGCCCTTGCCGAGCGGGTCAGCGGGACGCTGATGCATCGCCTGCGCAACGTGGTCAACCCTGGCCGTCAGCAGCGCGACCGGGGACGCGACGGCGCAGCCGATGAACCCGGACGGCGAGCGGCCTGATGGACGAGGCTGCCGGCAGGCAGTCGGGAAGTTGACAGCAGCTGCCGCCTCGTGCACATTGAGCACGTAGCGCGGCAACGCGCTACGTGTTCCGGGCTGCCGCCGAAAGGATCCGAATAGGCAGGTGCCGGCTTCATCTAACTAACGTTCGGAGGCTCCCCATGCCAGCTACTCCGTCTTCCTCGAACCGCACCATGATTCCGCGTCTGCCGCGCGAACTGGAGTTCGACGACAAGATTCCCGTGTACTGGGCGAACGGCGATGTCTTCAAGTCGCGCTTCTTCGACGCCTTCTCCACGACGCTGCCGGAAGGCGAGAAGTTCTTCATTGTCTCGCTGCGCCAGTTCAAGGACGAACTGAAGAGTCCCGAGCTCCAGCAGGCGTTCAAGGACTTCGCGCGTCAGGAAGGTGCCCACGGCATGCTCCACAACGCCTACAACGCCCGGCTGCATCGCCAGGGCGCGGACGTGCCCGCAATCGAGTCATTCCTGAAGAAGTTCTTCGCGCAACACACGAGCCTGCTGTCCCCGCGCATGCAGATCACCTTGACTGCCTGCGCCGAGCATCTGACCGCCAGCATGGCGCACTGCCTGCTCGACAGGGGCAGTGATCTCATGAGCGGCGCGGACGAGCGCGTGCGCGCGCTGTACTTGTGGCATGCCGCCGAGGAGATCGAGCACAAGTCCGTGGCCTTCGAGGTCATGCGCGACGTGGCCAAGGTCGGGTACCTGCCCCGCGTCGCGATGATGCTCTACATCAGCGTGCTGTTCAACGCCCTCGTTTTTCCGATCCTCGAGCACCTGCTCCGTGTCGATGGCTGCACCCGCCGCGAGCGCGCCCGGTACTGGGCGCAGGGTCTGTGGTGGCTGTTCAAGCCCACGCGCGGTGGTTTCTTCCGCGATCTGGGCGGCCACTATCTGGCCTGGTTCAAGCCCGGCTTCCAGCCCTGGGATGCGGGCGAGCTTGAAGGCTACGACGCCTGGCTGCGCCACTACCAGGCCCATGGAGACGCGCTCGCCGCCGGCGAAGCCACCTATGCCGAACTGGCCGAAGCGGCGTAGGAGCGAGCCATGAGATTGAAGTCCTTCCAGGGCAGGCTCGCGGTGGTCACAGGCGCCGGCAGCGGCATCGGTCGGGCGCTGGCGCTCGATCTGGCCCGGCGGGGCTGCAGGGTGGCGGCCTGCGACATCCAGCCGGAGGCTGTCGAGGGGACGGTCGCGCTGGCCGGGGGTGCGCGTGGCGATCGGGTCAGGGGTTATGTGTTCGATGTGTCCGATCGCGAAGCGTTCTTCCGGCACGCCGACATGATCAAGGCGGACTTCGGGCAGCCCGCGAACCTCATCGTCAACAACGCCGGTGTCGCGCTCGGCGCGAGCGTGCGGGAGATGCGCTGGGAGGACTTCGAGTGGTTGATGGGCATCAACTTCTGGGGCGTCTGTTACGGCACCCAGGCGTTCCTGCCGCAGCTGATCGAATCCGGCGACGGGCATGTGGTCAACGTGTCGAGCATCTACGGCATGATCTCCGGGCCGCTGACGAGTGCCTACAACGCCGCCAAGTTCGGCGTTCGCGGCTACACCGAGTCGCTGCGTATCGAGATGCGGGCCGAAGGCCTGCCGGTCTCGGTGAGCTGCGTGCACCCCGGCGGGATCCGCACCAATATCGCCAACAGCTCGCGGCTGGCCACCAGTCGCGGGCCGGACCAGGCCGAATTCTCGAAATGGTTCGAACGCATCACGCTGACCACTCCAGCCAAGGCTGCGGCGATCATTGTCGACGGCATCCGGCGCAAGCGGCCGCGGATCCTGGTCGGCCCCGATGCGCATGTGATCGACCTGATGCAGCGCACCCTGGGCATCCGCTACCAGTGGGTGGCGGGTGCGCTGCTCAATCCGCTGATGTACGGAAAATCGAAGAATGCGGTAGCCGCATCGCCGCAACCCGCGCCGCCGGCGGCGGCCGAGAAGCCCGCAACAGAGGCGGAGGCGCCGCGCAAGCGCGCCGCCAAGGCCGCCAAGGCCGCGAAGCCGGCTGCGGGCAGCGCCAGGGCGGAATCGGGAGGCGTGGCCTGAGGCTCTATAGCGGAATCATCCTTGCGCGGAGCAGGGGCATGGCAGACGGCGGAGAAGCACTATGGCAGACGATGTGATGACAACCGATCAGGTCGCCCAGGGCGCACCGGTGCGGGCGAGCGCCAAACGGGGCGCGCGAGGCGGCGGCGCTCGACGCCCCGTTCCCCGGGTGCCGGATCACGAGGTGATCATCGTCGGTGCCGGGATTTCCGGCATGGGCCTGGCGATCGAGCTCCGCAAGGCGGGCATTGAATCGTTCCAGTTGCTCGAGCGCGCGGACGACGTCGGCGGCACCTGGCGCGATAACCGCTATCCGGGCATCGCGGTGGACATCACCTCGTTCACCTACTCGTTCTCCTTCGAGCAGAATCCGGACTGGTCGCGCGTGTTTGCGCCGGGCACTGAGCTGCAGCGCTACGCCCAGCGTGTGGCCGCCAAGTACGGCGTCTATCCCAAGGTCCGCTTCCGGACCGAGGTGGACAAGGCCGTTTTCCTCGAGGATCGGGATCTCTGGGAGGTCCAGCTCAAGGGCGGGGAGCGTCTGTATTCGCGCTTCCTGATCGGGGCCACGGGCGGCCTGATCTCGCCCAAGAAACCCGACATCAAGGGCCTTGAAAGCTTCAAGGGTACCGTCATGCACACGGGTTACTGGGACGACAGCATCGATCTGACCGGCAAGCGCGTCGCCGTCATCGGCACCGGCGCCACGGCGGTGCAGCTCGTGCCGTCGATCGCAACCAAGGTGGCCCAGCTCGATGTCTACCAACGCACGCCGATCTGGGTGCTCAAGAAGCCCGACGCGGAGATCCCGACCTGGCTCAAGTCCGCCTTCCGCACACTGCCGGTCCTGCAGAAAGGCGTGCGCGTCTGCACCGACGTGCTCAGCGAGGCCCTCATGGTGGGCGCGGTTATCTACTACCGGCAGATTCCCGGCCTGGTCCGCTGGGCGGAAAGCGCGGGCAAGAACAATCTGCTCGAACAGGTTCCCAACGATCCCGAGCTGCGTGCGAAGCTCACGCCGAGCTACGGTTTCGGCTGCAAGCGGCCGACCTTCTCGAACGATTACTTCAGGACCTTTACGCGCGATAACGTCGAACTGGTCACCGACCCGATCGAATGCGTCACCGAGCGCGGCATTCGTACCCGCGAGGGTACCGAGCGCGAGATCGATGTGCTGATCACCGCGACCGGTTATCGCGTGTTCGAGAAGGGCAACCTGCCGGCGTTCGAGGTCCATGGGCGAGACGGGCGCGAACTCGGCCAGTTCTGGGACGAGAACCGCTACCAGGCCTATGAGGCGGTCAGCGTGCCCAAGGTGCCGAACTATTTCGGCATGCTCGGACCCTACGGGCTTACCGGCACCTCCTACTTCAAGATGGTCGAGGCGAATGCCATCCATGCCGTGCGCTGCATCAAGGAAGCGCGCCGGCGTCGCATGACGCGGGTCGAGATCGGGCAGGGGCCGCACGAGCGCTACTTCCTGGACGTGCAGCGCCGCCAGCAGAGCACCGTGTTCGTCAATCACAGCTGTGCGTCGTCGAACAGCTATTACTTCGACAAGCATGGCGATGCGCCGATGCTGCGCCCGTCCACGACGATGGAGATGCTGTGGCGGGCCCAGCATTTTCCCATGGAGCACTACAGGTTCAGCCGCGCCGGGGCGGCTCCGGAGGTTGGGTCGCAGGGCCGCGCCGCGGTCGCTGCTGCATAGGTTCGATTCGGACAGGAGAGCATCATGGCACTCGCAAATCGAAAGATCGGCTACGACGAAGTCCTGCCGCGCGATCTCCACTTCGACATGACCGATGTCCCGAAGTACTGGATGAACCGTGATCCGTGGACCACGCACTGGTGGAATGCGCTGCTTGCGGCGGTTCCCGATGGCGAGCGCTGGGTGATGCAGTGCGTGCGCAGTCACATCGTCAAGCTCAAGGACGAGAAGGTGCGCAAGGCGGCTGTCGACTTCATCAAGCAGGAGCACTACCACGCGCGCGAGCACGACATCATGAACGCCGCCGTGGCCAAGCACGGCGTTCCGGTCTCCGAAGTCGAGCAGGCCTTCAAGAACATGCGCGCCTTCCTGCAGAAGATCCTCAGCGACGACATGCAGTTGTCGGTGATGGCGGCCGGCGAGCACTTCACCGGCACGATCTCGGCTGTGTTTGTCGAGCATCCAGAGATCTTCCGCGACTTCGATCCCAAGCTGGGAGCCATGATCGCCTGGCACATGATCGAGGAAACCGAGCACAAGTCGGTTTCGTTCGACGTGTATCAGGACGCCGTCGGCAGCTACTCCAAACGCATTGCCGGCATGATCCTGATGACGGGCATCTTCTTCTCCATCTCCGAATACCAGCGTCTGAAGCTGGTCGCCCGGGATGGCCAATTGTTCAACTGGCGCTCTGCGCTCAAGGCGCTGGACTTCCAGTTCCTCCGCCCGGGTTTCATGCGGCTGCTGGTCAAGCACTACCTGCCGTACTACCTGCCCAGCTTCCATCCCTGGGATCACGACAATCGCGAGGCGATCCAGGTCTGGAAGAAAACCTTCGACGCGACCGGCGACACGATGCAGGCCTTCAAGGCCTTCATCGCGGGGCGGCCGGAGCTAGAGGCCGCGGCCTAGGCCGGGAGCGGTGCTTCTCCGGCAGGGCGGGGCGTCACCGGCGCTGCCCTGCCGGCGGTCGCGCACGTCGAACTGCCTTGTTCGGCGGGCCTACACAATACCAATAAACGAGCGGAGTGCGTTCCATGCCCAAGGTGTCATCATTACGCAGCTACAGTCGCGGCGCCGCAGCGCTGGTCACGGGGGCGGGCAGCGGCATCGGCCGCAGCTTCGCCTGCGAGCTGGCGCGCCGCGGCAGCAGCGTGATCTGTGTCGACCTGCATGCAGAACGCGCCGAACAGACAGCGGCGCTGGTGGATCAGCTCGGCGGGCGCGGCATCGCCTACATCTGTGACGTCGGTGACCGGGCCCAGTTCTCCGAGTTGGCAGAGCAAGCGGACAGCCTGCTGGGCCGGCCGACCACGCTGGTAGTGAACAACGCCGGCGTCGGAGTCGGTGGGCGCATCGGCAAGATCAGTCTCGAGGACTGGCACTGGTGCCTGAACGTCAACCTCTGGGGCGTGATCCACGGCTGCCATTCCTTCGCGCCGCGCTTCCGCGACGCGGGCCACGGCGCCATCATCAACACGGCCTCGGCGGCCGGTTTCGCGGCAGCGCCGGAGATGACGACCTACAACGTCACCAAGTCGGCGGTGCTGTCGCTGTCCGAAACCCTCTCCGCCGAGCTCGCCGGCAGCGGTGTGCACATCAGCGTGTTGTGCCCGACCATCGTCCCGACCAACATCATCAACGAGAGCCGTTTCCCCTCCGAGCGCAAGGGCTTCGCGGCCAAGGCCATGGAGAGATGGGCCTTCACCGACAGCGGCGAAGTCGCGCGCATGACGCTGGACGCCTGTGATCGCAATCAGCTCTACGTGCTGCCCCAATGGGACGGTCGGCTCATGTGGCGCTTCAAGCGCGCCGCGCCCGTCTCCTATGCCCGTGCGCTGGGAATGGGCTACCGACTCGCGGCGGGCTGAAGGAGGAGGGCGGGATGGCCAGTGCCAGCGCAACGGCCGCCAAGGCGACCTTTCGCGCGCTCCTCAAGCGCGACTTTGCATCCGACGAGGCCGCGGTAAGCCACTTCCGCCGCGTGCTCGCATTTCCCTTTCCCGCGCCGGTGCCGCGTGGGCTGTCGGTCAACCAGGTCAGCATCGCCGGCGTGCCCTGCGAGCGGGTGGCGGTGCGCCGCCCCGAGATGACCATCCTGCACCTGCACGGCGGGGCGTTCATCGGTGGCAGGCTGCGGACCTATCGCCCCTTTGCCGGGGGGCTGGCCAAGCGGCTCAAGGCCGAGGTGCTCCTGCCCGACTACCGCCTCGCGCCCGAGCATCCCTTCCCGGCGGCCCCGGAGGACTGCCTGGCGGTGTACCGGAGCCTGCTCGAGTCCGGGGTGGAAGCGAACAAGCTGGTCGTTACCGGCGACTCGGCCGGAGGCAACCTGACCCTGGTCACCTTGCAGACGGCGCGGGATCACGGCATCGCCCTGCCGCGTTGCGGCGTGGCCATCTCCCCGGGTGCGGACGTCAGCGGTCGGCTGCCGAGCTGGCGCGAGAACGACCGGCGCGACGCCATGCTGTCATACGACACGATCCAGATCATGGCCAGGGCCTACCTGGGCGAGCACCCGCGCGACGACCCGCGTGCCTCGCCGCTCTACGGCGACTTCACCGGGCTGCCACCGCTGCTGCTGACGGTCAGCGACCAGGAGTGCCTGCGCGACGATGCCTACGCCGTCGCCGCCAAGGCGCGCGCACAGGGCGCGCGCGTGGAGATGCTGACGCGGCCAGACCTGCCGCACGCCTGGCCGGTGCTGAACGCGCTGATCCCCGAGGCGCGCGAGGACCTGCGGCGCATGGCCGACTTCATCGACAATCCGGCCTGAAGCCTCTGTGGCTGCGCCCGGAGGTTTCCTGCGCGATGCCGGCGCCCGCGGACACCCTCCGGAGCGTCATCGCTCCAGGGAATCTTCGTCACTCTCGTGCCGCATCGCAACATTGCATCCAAGCCTTGGACAGTGACCGAAGGAATGTGCTACGGTCAGCCTATCAAGCGTTTGGCAGGCGGCCTTAGACGCAAGAGCATTCTGAGAGTTACCCAAGACGAGGAGGAGCAAGGTGCATATTTCACACAAGTTGGTGCAGTCCATGCTGTGCGCAGGATTGCTGACTGCTGTCGCGCTGCCCGCCGCAGCCAAGGCGCCGCCGGATGAGGTCGCGAAGCTCGGCGAGGAACTGACGCCGGTCGGTGCCATCCGCGCCGGTAACGAGGACGGAACCATTCCGGCATGGGAGCCTCGTCCGCAGGAGGGTCCTCTCAAGGGCTTCTGGCCGAGCTATCCGGACCTCGAGGCGGAGGAGCCCAAGTTCACGATCTCCGCAGAGAACATGGACAAGTACGCCGACAAGCTCACGCACGGGCACAGGGAGCTGCTCGAGCGCTATCCGGATTCCTACCGGATGAATGTCTACCCGAGTCACCGCATCGCGAACTTTCCCCAGGAGATTCTCGACGGATCCATCGAGAACGCGGACAGCGCGGTGCTGGATACCATCGACGAGCCGCGCAATGCGTCTCTCGGCTTTCCGTTCCCGATTCCGCAATCGGGCGCCGAGCCTATCTGGAACCACAAGACGAAGTACCGCGGCGCCTCGGGTCGGCGCTACAACAACCAGATGATCGTTCAGCTCGACGGCGAATACACGTTTACCAAGATCGTCGAGGACGTCAAGTTCTTCTACAACAACATAGAGATCGAGCCACCGCTCGAGCTCGAGCCGGGCGTGACGTCGATCAAGTACGTCTCGGAGATCGTGGCCCCGCCAAGGCTGGCCGGCACCTTCATCCTCGCGCACGAGAAGGCGGGCACCGGGCCTCAGGGGCGCTCTGCCTGGCTGTATTCCCCGGCCCTCAAGCGTATCCGGCGTGCGCCCGCGGTCTGCTGCGACAACCCTTACGAGGGTACCGATGGCCACCAGTTCTACGATCAGGTCGACATGTTCAACGGCGTGCTCGAACGCTTTACCTGGAAGCTGATCGGTCGGAAAGAGATGTACATCCCGTACAACTCGTACCGGATCGCCGGCAACAAGATCGAGTACGCCGACATCGCGCACCCCCGGCACGTCAACCCGGAGCTGCCGCGCTACGAGCTGCATCGCGTCTGGGTGGTGGAAGCCGAGAACCGGCCCGACCTGCGTCACACGTTCGGCAAGATTCGCTTCTACCTTGATGAGGACACCTGGAACATCGTCGCACGCGACAACTATGACCATCAGGGCCAGTTGATGCAGTTCCAGGAAGGGCATCTGCTCTACGGCTCCAACATCATGGCGAGCACGACGATCCCCGAAGTGATCTACCACTTCAACAGCGGGCGCTATTTCGTCACCGCGATGGCCAACGAGGACAAGCCGTTCGATGCCACCGTGGATTTCCCGGACGGCTACTTCCAGCCTTCAGCCATTCAACGGCGCGCTGCGAAGTAAGCGGCGGCTGGAGGGGCGTTCCATCACGGTCTGCCCGCCAGCGAAGTGGTGCTGCGGGCGGGCACGGGTGATCGAGGCGCTCCGATGGGGGCAATCGGGGCGCCCGGTTGTCGACCTGACTTGACTGGTGAAGGTTTCGCGGCAGACGCAGCCCGCAACAAGATCGATCCATAACGATCCGGGGCATTTTCGAGGAGGAGACACAACGATGACGATGAAGAGAACGGGGCGGGTGGCCGCAGCGGCGCTCGTGTTCATGGTCTGCACCAGCGCGTCAGCGCGCCAGTTCGACATTGACCTGCTCGGACAGGACGTTACGGCGATTCTGAACAACAGTCTCACCGCGGGGGCGCAGTGGCGCCTCCATGACCGCGCGGGCTACCTGGTTGGCAAGGCCAACCGCAACCCGGACGTTTGCACTGGTGTCTTCCAGCTCTGCCAGGGCGTGGTCCGTGACCAGATCTATCCGGCCGAGCGCTTGCGCGACGCCCCGGGCCAGGCCTCGATGAACTTCGACAACGGCAATCTGAACTATGACAAGGGCGACATCGTTCAGGCACCGATCGTCCTGAATACGGACCTGAAGCTCCGCTTCTTCGGAGACTGGGAGCTGTTCGTGCGCGGGCGCGGCGTCTACGACCCGGTCAACTACGACTTCGTGGAGACGCATCCGAACAAGACCACCCCGGAAAACTTCGATGAGGTGGTCACGCGTGGCGATCCCTTCGGCAATCGCTATTTCGATGCGGTGCTCGCCCGGGGGGCGCTGGTGCGCGAAAAGCGATCGGACGAGATCGCGGATGAGTACCGGTTCTACGATCTGCTCGACCTGCATCTTACCGTGCCCTTCACGCTGCCGCTGGTGGATCAGGACGTCACGCTCCGCGTCGGCAAGCAGGTCGTGAACTGGGGCGAAAGCACGGTCGCGGTCATCAACAGCCTGTCCCAGGCCAATCCGGTGGACGCCACCAACATCTTCCGGCTTGGCAATGCCCTGCTGGAGGACCTGTTCATTCCGGTCAACATGGCCAACGTGTCCTCCTATCTGGGAGGCAACGTCACGCTGCAGGCCCACTACGCCTTCGAGTGGCAGCCGGTGGCCATCCCGGCACCCGGCACCTTCTTTTCCTTCCTGGATGCCGGAACGAACAACCTGGGCGATGAGCGCCTCAACGCCAGCTTCGGCCAGGCGACGGATGACCCGGATCAGCTCGGCACGGCCATCGCCAACCCTCTCGGCCTGGTGTCTTCGACCACGCTCTCCGTCGGTCGCAGGCCCGATGACGAGGCGCGCGATGGCGGGGAGTACGGTATCAGCCTGAAGTACTACGCCGACTGGCTGAACTACGGCACCGAGCTGGGCTTCTACTTCATGAACTACCACTCCAAGCTGCCCTATGTGGACGCCTATGCAGCGAACGCGAGCTGCATGCGTGCGGCGGGCAACCCGCAGGGGCGGAACGCCGAGAACACCATAGAGATCCTCACGCTCTGCCCGAATCTGGCCCTGGTGACGGGTGACAGCTATCCGCGAGGGGTCCTTCAGGCGGTGAACGATATCGCGGGCCTGCTGACCGCGCGGCCCGAGGTGCTCGGGACGCTGGGGCTTGTTGACAGCACGCCGCTCGACGCCATACCGGGAGTGGCGAATCTGCTGGTTCCGCAGCCGGGCCGGCCGAATAGTGAGGTCATTCCGCTGGACACGGCCGAGTTCCAGCTCACCTACCCGGAAGACCTCAAGATGTTCGGGTTCAGCTTCAATACCACGTACGGCAACTATTCCTTCCAGGGCGAGCTCGCGTACCGACCCGACCAGCCGCTCCAGGTCGCGCTGGTGGACGTGCTGTTCTCGGCGCTGCAGCCCACGCTCGGACACTGCAACGGCCCCGACGACGGCTGCGACGGAACGGTCGGGGCCGTGGGCTTCGGCGAGGACAGCGGAGGAACGCAGCTCGGAAACGGCCAGAACATCACGGGCCAGTACTTCGTCTACGACGGCAGCGACGCGACCGACGCCAACGGCAATACGTATTTCAATGACACCAGCTTCCTGCTCCTCGCCGGCGTTCCGTCACCGGCGCGCTCCTTTCCCAGCTTCCTGGTCCCGTATCGCGGCGGCACGCTCGGCGACGATCCGGCACCCAACAGTCGCATCCGCGGGTGGGAGGAATTCGACGTCGCGCAGTACACCCTGGGCGCAACCCGCCTCTACAGCCGGTCGGACTGGCCATCCCGGCTGATCGGCGCCGACCAGGTGCTGATGGTCTACGAGCTGGCCGCGACGCACGTGCTGAACATGCCGGCATTCCACGAGCTGCAGCTCGAAGGCCCGCTGACCGCGTTCACGCACGCGTCGGCCGGCGCCGACGGCAGCGGTGCGGACGGTTCGCAACTGGCCTGTTCGGCGAACATCGCCTGCACGATCGGCCCGGACGGGATCCGCTTCAACCCCTTCCAGGCGCCGCGGGATGCCTTTGCCGACGAGTTCTCGACCGGGTACCGCGTTGTATCGCGCATCCTCTACGAGTCGGTTCTGCCGTCCATCAGCATCGCACCGCTGCTGCTCTGGCAGCACGATGTCTACGGCAATTCGCCGGCTCCGTTGTTCAACTTCGTGGAGGGGCGCTACTCGCTGACTTCGATCCTGGAGTTCCGCTATGAAAAGGCGCTCACCTTCAACGTGGTCTACAACCTCTACGGGGGCGCCGGTGAGAACAACCTGATGGCGGACCGCGACAACCTGGGCTTCTACGTCAAGTATCAGTTCTGACCGGGGGAGAGTCATGAAAGAGATCGTGAAACTGAATTTCTGGCGCAGCGCGCCATCCGGCGCCGTATCCGGTACCGATGAAGCGCCGTGCCACGCGGGCATCCGCGCAGAAGCTGCGTCGCGGTCGCGAAAGGCGCCGAGGCTGACCGGTGCCGCCGGTCTGCTGGCCGCGGCGCTGGCGCTCGGCTGCACCGATCCGGACAGTCCCAACGGCGGCGGCAGTACCGGCTTCGCCAGGGCGCCCGAGCAATGCGCGCCCGGCAACGCCTTCGAGCCCCTGCGCGCGCCGCGGGCCGTCCTCGAGACCGGCATCAGCGGAGTGTGCGCACTCTGCTCGGTGATCGACGCGGAGGCCGCGGTCGACGACGATCCAACGAACTTCGCGACCTTCAACGTGCCCGTCTCGGTGGCCGGCACGACCTTCCTGTCCGTCTTCGATACGGCGCGCACGCACCCGCCTGGCAGCCGGATTGCTGTCGCAGTGGCTGGCGAGGAAGACGCGATCCCGCTAACGATCGGACTGAACCAGCAGATCAGGATCACGACCTTTCTGAACGGAGAGGAGCAGGAGTCGAGCACGCCCGACGCGGGGCAGGTTCCGATTACGCTGAGCCTGCTCGACCTGCCCACGATCCTCCCCACGCCGAGCAACCCCGGGCGGCGCACCGTCGGCGGGACGCTCAGCAAGGAATTCGATGAGGTGCGAGTGGATTTCGGTGGCGGCCTGCAGGTGCTCAATGCGTTGCGGCTGTTCGAGGTCTGCGTGAGAGACGGCTGATTGCGGGAAACCGCAGCGCTACCCCCTCGATGTGGTGCGCGGATCCGGCGTGTCCGGCCGCGTGATGGAACCTTTGTCTCCCGATGCGGGCACGGTCGGAAACTAGCCAGAATTACTTGCGGAGATCATGAATGCACGGTGAGCTAAAGGGCGGGTTCGCGAAGTGGTACGTGGACACCACCCTCCCGATCATCTTTCACAAGCGCGCGCGGCTGCTGATAGTGCTGTTGCTGACGACGCTCTTTCTCGGCTGGCACGCCACCCAGCTGAAGCTGGACGCCGGCTTCGAGAAGCAGCTTCCGCAGGGGCATCCCTACATCGAGACCTTCAAGGAATACCAGCGCGAGTTCGGCGGCGCCAATACGGTGTTGATGGCGGTCATGCAGAAGCCGGGGAACGGCGACATCTATCAGCCGTCCTTCATGAAGACACTGCGCAAGGCTACCGACGCGATGTTCTTCCTCCCGGGGATGGACCGATCGCGCGTCAGCTCCATCATGACGCCGGATGTGCGCTACCTGGAGGTGGTCGAGGGCGGGTTCCGCGGCGGCGATGTCGTGCCGGCGGATTTCAAGCCGACGCCGGAAATGCTGCAGAAGGTCCGGAGCAATGTGGAAAAGGCCGAGGTGATCGGCCGGCTCGTGTCCAACGACGAGCGGGGCGCAATGATCATCGGCGAACTGATCGAGCGCGATCCGGTCAGCGGAGAGAAGCTGGACTACTTCAAGACCGAGGGCCGGCTGGAACAGATCCGGCAGCGCTTCACCAGCCCGAGGATGTGGGAGTACCGGCTTCGCGAGGATTTCCCGCCGCTCAAGGCCGGCGACGTCGCGCACGTTTCGTACAGCGATCCGACCGGGGTACTGTTCCGCTTCTCCGACGTCGAGTTCCGCTACAAGGATGAGAGCGGCGACTTCGCCATGGCGACGCTCTCGGGTAGCGACTTCAAGGTGCGCGAGGCCGACAACCCCGACTACAACCCGTCGATCAGCATTCACAACATCGGCTTCGTCCAGATCGTCGGCGATATCGCGGAGAAGTCCGGCGAGGTCGTCGGCTTCTTCGCCCTGTCGATCCTCTTGGTCTGGATCGTGCTGGCGATATACACCGGGTCCTGGCTGGTTGCGCTACTGCCGCTGTCCTGCGGACTGCTGGCCGTGGTGTGGGAGCTGGGCCTGCTGCACCTGTTCGGCTACGGGCTCGACCCCTTCGCCATTCTCGTGCCCTTCCTGGTGCTGGCCATCAGTACCTCGCACGGCATCCAGATCACCAACTTCTGGCTGCTGGAGATCGCCAACAAGCAGCTGGACAGCTACGACGCCGCGATCGGAACCTACAAGCGCCTGGTCATTCCCGGCATCACCGCCCTGATCACGAACTTCATCGGCTTCGGCACGCTGCTGTTGATTCCCATCGGCATTGTCCAGGAGATGGCGATCAACGCCTGTTTCGGCCTGATCGCTGTGGTGGTCTGCAAGAAGTTCCTGCTGCCCTGTCTTCTGTCGTACGCACCCATCCGCAATCCCGAGAAGTTCCGCCGTCACCAGCATCGCCGGGACCGCGCGCTCGCGCCGCTCTGGCAGCTGGCGTCGGCCGTGATCCTCAAGCGCACGGCGGTCTTCGTGCTGCTGGCCACGGGCGTGGCCTGGGGCATTTCGCACCACATCAACCGTGATCTGGCCATCGGCGAATTGCACCCCGGCACGCCTGAGCTGCGTACCGATTCGACCTATAACCGCGACACGGCCGCCATCGTGGAGAACTTCTCCATCGGTGTCGATTTGCTGAAGATCATCGCCGAAACCGGGGCCGACGCCTGCATCGACCATTCCGTCGTCGGTCTTATCGACCGTCTGGCCTGGCGCATGGAGAACACGCCCGGCGTGCAGTCGACGCTGTCGCTGCCCAAGATGCAGAAAGTCGTCTACAACGCCTACAACGAGAACCACCCCAAGTGGAACGTGCTGCCGCGCGAGCCGGGTGCGCTGGTGGTGACGGTGCAGCCGTTCCCGAGCTCGACCGGTCTGCTCAACACGGATTGCAGCGCAATGCCGCTGTTCGTGTTCACGGCGGACCACAAGGCCGAGACTATCGACACCGTCATCGAGTCCTTCGAAGCCTTCGTAGACGAGATGCCCGAGGATGCGCCGGTGACCTTCGAGCTGGCGACCGGCAATGTCGGTGTGATGGCAGCGGCGAACGACGTGGTCGAGTCCACGGAGCTCACCGTGTTGTTGTGGCTCTATGCCGCTATCGGCCTCAGTATCTGGGTCTCCTTCCGCAATTTCACGAGCGTGATCTGCATCCTCACGCCGCTCATCATCGTGTCGTCGGTCTTCATCTACACGGTGATGGTCTTCCTGGAGATCGGGCTGAAGGTGACGAACATCGCCACGGTGGCTTTCGCGGCCGGCATTGCTGTCGACTACGGCATCTATATCTATTCGGTGCTGGAGGAGAACGTGAAGGAGCGGGGCATGACCATGCGCGAAGCCTATGCCGATGCGCTCGGTCAGACCGGCAAGGCCGTGGTCTTCACCGCGCTGGCGCTGTCGGCCAGCGTGGCCACCTGGCTGTTCTCCGGGCTTCGCTTCCAGGTGGATATGGGCATCATGCTGAACCTGATGATTCTCGCCAACGCCGTCGCCGCCATCTTCATGCTGCCAGCCTTCGCGGCCTTTCTGCTGCGGCCGCCACGAACGCCACCGGCTGAGTCCGACGCGGCCTCGTCCGAAGCGGACTCGAAGCCGGCATCGAGCTGATGGATAAGCGAGGCCGCGACCAGGGCCCCGGGTCGACGACAACCATAGCAAGTGAGCAATATTCCGTGACCAAGCATATGAACAATCTGATGGGCAAGCTGATGTGGGTCGTGGGCACGGTTGCAGCTGCAGTCGCGGTGGCCGCACCGGCGTCGGCGAGCAAGCCGACGCCGGCCGCGCTCGAGCCGCTCGCCACCGAGGCGCACATCAACGATGTGGCCGCAGCCGGTGAGAGGCTGATTGCCGTCGGCGAGCGCGGCATCATCCTCAGGTCCGAGGACGGTGAGCAGTGGACACAGGTTCCTTCACCTGTGAATGTGATGCTCAATGCCGTGACCTTCGCGGACGATCGGCACGGTTGGGCGGTCGGCCACGACGCCAGCATCCTGCACACGGCCGACGGCGGGGAGAGCTGGTCGGTGCAGGCCTATGGCAGCAATGGCGACGGCAACCCGTTCCTGGACGTTCTGTTCACGGATGCGGCGTCGGGCTACGCCGTCGGCGGCTTCGGGATGTTCATGGTCACGCAGGACGGCGGCAGGACCTGGAGCGACCTAGCCGATCCCACCCTCAGTGAGCGCGGGGTCCATCTGTACGATCTGCTGCAGCTGCCCGATGGGACCTTCGCGCTGGTCGGCGAGCTGGGGCTGGTGGCCACCTCGCCGGATGGGCTGAGCTGGGACATTCTCGATGCACCCTACGAAGGGTCGCTCTACGCCGCCCTGCCGCTGGGGCAGCGGGGGCTGCTGATGGTCGGCATGCGCGGCAACGCGTTCCGCACAGAGGATCTGTCCGAGCCGCAGTGGGAGGCCGTACCAACAGGCATCGAGAAGCCGCTGTTCGACCTGGCGCGTCTGGGCAACGGGCGGGTCGCGGCTGCTGGAAGGAGCGAGCAGGTGGTGGTGCTGGAAACGGGCAAGGCGCCGTCACGTCTCGAGCTGGCCACGCGATCGGGCGGTGTGAGAATGGATGATACCTTCACCGTGTTGCTGCGCTGGAAGGGCCGGCTGTACGCCGCGACCGACAGCGGGGTTCAGCCCATCGCGGCGCTACGCTGAGAGCTTGTGAAGAGCGCGTCCCGATTGACGGGGCGCGTCATGACTCGCGAAGCGAAGCAAGGGGCCTGTGTTGAATGGCATCGCTGGCTGCGAGCCGTCGCCGAAGCGCGGGATGTCAGGCGCAGGAAGCAATTCACCAACTCCGCGGCTGGCGGAAGTCCACGCCAAGCCATCCGCGCCAGGGCGTTTCATCGCTCTTGCGCCACGCCTCTGGCTAGCGCCGATGACAGAAGGACGGCGTCGCTTGTGGATTGAGCAGGACGGCTACGGTTCTTCGGCCGCGGTGGCGGGGTTCGCAGCGGTATCGCTTCCCCCCTGGGCGGCATACCGCGCAACGAAGGCGCGGAGCTTACGCGCGTGCAGCAAGCCGAAGATCCGGTTGATGGCCGGGACGACGCGTTCCATGATTCCCGGAATCTCGTCGTCGCGCAGATTGTCGAGCAGGGTCTGGAACATGCGCAGCTCCTGATCGAACAAGACGTCGGCGGACGCCTGCACGATTTCGATATGTTGCGGCGAGAAGCCGCGCTCGGCGCTCATGCCACTCTGGCGCAGAATGGCGAACTGACGGAGCAGGTCCTCTTCATCGCGCGTCAGTGGCTCGTCTTCGGAACGAATGAGCCCCATGTCCAGCAACTGGTCGTAGTCGTCATCGCTCAGCCCCAGCGCGCCCGCAAGCCTACGTCCGGGTGGGCGCGGGAGGCTGCGACGCGATTGCGTATCCATTTCGGCCAGGACACTGGCAAAAATCTCGCGCTGCCGCGAAGTGAATTCGTATTCCTGGTCGTTGTTGAGCAGCGACTTGATCGCCTTGAGCGGAAGGAACTGCTCGTCCTGAAGCACGCGGATGAGCTTGATCAACTCCAGGTGCCGGTCGGAATACCACGCCATGTTCCGGGCGGTGCGGTGGGGCGGCGGAAGCAGGCCTTCGCGGATGTAGTAGCGCACCGTTTCGCGGCTGGCGCCACTGCGCTTGACCAGTTCCGCCATGCGGTAAGTGGCTTTCTCGGCCATGTTCGAGTCAGGCTACCGAGCAGCGTTCATGAATGGCCGGTTAAGTTTACATGAACGGCCTCGGTCATGGTGTTCTGGCCAGCTTGCGGATGCCTTGTGTCAGGGCCACGCGCATCAGGCGCCGGATGAGCCCGCCGGTAAGGGGGATCACGCAATTGAAGCTGATCACCCAGCGAACCTCGGTGCCGCCGCCGCTCGGGGACAGCAGGATGACCGCCTGGTGATTGCGCAGCGGAGATCCGCGGGTGATCGCGTACGCGATGCGTCCCGGCGGCTCGAAGGCCGTGATCGTTTCATCGAAGTCCAGCGGCCACAAGCCGAGGGTGCGGACCGATGCGCGGCCGTTGACGTCACCCTCGCCATCGCGGGTGCGCTTGACGGGCACACCGAGCACCTTGCCGAGGTTCTCATGGTCGGCGAGCCGCGAGAACATTTCGTCCGGGGAAAGACCGACGTTCTCGACAATCTGTAGCTCTTGCACGATATTCTCACTCTCTTGTGATGTCGGATGCGCCCGGCGTGGGCGGGAACACCGAAATGCCCGGCGACCCGTCCCGGCCACCGGGCGCAGCGGTTTCGCGCCCGTTGCCTGTGCCGACCGCCATCTACCATCGGGCGGCCGGGACGGGGCAATGCGCCAGTCTACGCGGCCTGCTCGACGAGGTCGGACCTTTCCGGCAGCCCTGCGGCCTCGCGGAACCCCGCGTAAGCAGCGAGCGTGTCCCCGGTGGCAGCGAAAGCCTGCTTCCATGAACTGATCCTGGAGCGGTTGTCCGCGTCCCAGGGATGGAAATTGCGACCGTAGTACGGGAAGTAGTGCCCCAGCAGGCGCGTGAACACGCCCTTGCGGCCGAACTGGGTATCGAGGCAGCGCAGCGCCGAGCGCCAGTTGCGCAGCTGTCCATCCTTCCAGGCGAGGTACAGCATGTGGCCCTCGATCAGGGGCAGAAAGAGGGCGCTGGCGATCAGCATGCCGAGCACCCGCTGCGGATAGCTGCCGACCGCATCCTGGAATACATCGAAGGTCACCGATTTGTGCTCGGTTTCCTCGACGAAATGCCAGAACAGCATCGCCGCGATCTGCGGATCGGAGTCGTCGAGCATCTCGGGGTGATCGATGAAGACCGCCGCGATGGTGGCAGTGAAATGCTCGAAGGACGCCATCATGGAAAGATGCATGCTCGGCGGCGTGAGCCTTTCCAGCACGGCGCGGACCCGCTTGAAGTTGGCCTCCACCACATCCAGCGGCACGCCCTGCTGGATCAGCGCCCGATTCATGTCGTCGTGCTCGCGCGCGTGGTAGTGCTCCTGCTTGATGAAGGCGATGCCGGCCTTGCGCACCGACTCGTCCTTGAGCAGGGTGAGACTGCGTCGCACGCACTGCATGACCCAGCGCTCGCCGTCCGGCACTGCCGCCATGATGGAATTGAAGAAGTGGGTGGTCCAGGGATCGCCGTTGATCCAGTATCGTGGAACCTGGTCCCTGCCCAGATTGAAGCGCAGGTCGCGCGGTTCCACCTCGTCGTAGCCGATCTTTCGATTTGCAAGCGCCATCGTGAATCTCCTGCTGTGGGTAAACCTTCACGTCGTGCGGGGCTGCACTACGCAAAAAGGTAGCGCGCCAATGGCTCGGATGCAAGTGCCGGTGCGCCGCTTCGGCGGCGGCCTTGGCAGGGATGCGCTCGGCGCGGAAGCCCGCGGTCATGGCCGACCGGTGCAAGCGCGAGATCGCGGAGCCGGATTCGGACTGCCGGTCGGCGCACCGCCGCGGAGAGGGTGCCGCGACGGTGCACTGGGTGGACCGGGCGACACCGCTCTCGGGCTGATCGTGCAGCGTCGGCCAGGCCGCTCTCATCGATGAGCGCGCGCAGCATCGCTACATGGCCATTGTCGGCAACCGAGTCGGGTCACTCCACGAGCGCTTCGATTTCGACGCACGACGAACAGGGTCCTCATGTTTCGGCCATGGCTTTCTGTTGAACGTCAGTTGTGGTCGTCCCGACTGACCGGCGGGGCGCTGGCGAGGATCTCGTCGCGAGCACGGGCAGGCTGTGTCGCGGCCACGGATCGGGAGTCGGGATGGGCGCCGCGCGGCAAGCGGACTGACCGGAATGCATGAGGATTGCGAGCAGCGCCGAAACGCCGGGGCGCCGAAACGCCGGGGCGCCGGGGCGCCGGCCGAGACGCCGAGCGCAGCAGGAGAGTTCACATCCTCTCAGCCATCCGGCGCACGGGGTCGCTCGGCATTACAGGAACGCGACCAACCGAGATGGCGTGCCGGCCGATGCGCTACGTCGGCGGCAAGAAGGTGATTCTGCCCGGCTTCGATCCGGCCGGCACGCTCAGGACCATGGCCGAGCACCGCGCGACCGTCCAGTTCACGGTGCCGGCGATGTGGGCCGCGATCACGCAGGTGCCGGGCTTCGACAGTTTCGATCTGTCCTTCCCGGAAATGGCCGTGGGCGGTGGCGCGCCCTGCCCGTTGCCGATGATCGGGTTCCTGAACCAGCGAGGCGTCCCGGTCATCGAGGGCTTCGGCATGACCGAAACCGCACCGCTGTTGTCCATTCTCGACGCGGCCCACGCGACGAGCAAGGCCGGCACGATGGGGCGGATGGCGGTGCACGTCGATGCCGGCATCGTCGACGACTACGACCGTCCTGTCCCGACCGGCACCGTCGGCGAACTCGTGGCGCGCGGCCCGACATTTTCGCCGGTTGCTGGACGTGCCCGGACGCCACCGTCGAAAGTCTTCCGCAGCGGCTGGATCCACCCCGGGGATCTCGACCGCATGGATGAGGAAGGCTATATCGCCCTGGTTGATCGCAAGAAGGACATGATCATCTCAGGTGGCGAGAACGTGCATCCCATCGAGGTTGAGCCGGCGTTGTTCAAGAACCCGGCCGTTCTGGATGCCGCCATCATTCGCGGTCGTGATCCGGAATGGGGTGAGCGCGTGGTCGCCGTCGTGGTGGCCGACCCCTCGGGCGGGCAGGCACCGGAACCGGAAGAACTCATCACCTTGTGTCGTGAGCGACTGGTGCACTTCAAGTGCCCCCGGGAGGTCCACGTTGCCGACGAATTGCCATGTCATGCCACGGGCAACGTGCTCAAGACGGTATTGCGTGCGCAATACACCGGTGTCGTCGACGGCGTTGCGCTCCGCTGAACAGGCGCGGCCCGGAATCGGTGCGATGCCCCCACGCGAGGGCCGCTTCTTCCGAGTACCGGAGATCGGGGGCATGCTGCCGCGGCGGGTTGACGATCGATGTGGCAGGATCCCACGGCCCCCGGTTCCGGGAAGCGATAGCATGCGCTGTGCCTGACCGAACGGTTTCCTTCCATCGGGTGCCTGCCACTGCGCGAGCCGATGCCCGGGCGTCGCGCATCCGCTCCCCCGCCGTGAATCCAGCCAAGGCATTCTCGTCTTGGCTGGACGCGCAGCGTACCTGGAAGATGCCGCAGAAGCCGCATTGCTCCGCCTGCTGCCTCCGCCGGACCTGACCATCGTCCGGGAAGCGCTGAGCGCGGGGCCGGCCTCCATCCTGGCCGTACCCGCGGGTGCTACACGGGCTACGCCGAGACCGCCGACGCGCCGGACGTGGACAACCCTCGCTCCGGCATCCGCGACATCGTGCACGAGGACTCGCCGGCCGGCCGCCGGCTGAGGCCGCCCCTAGAGCGCCCCCGCTCAGCTCACCTTCCGGTTGTGTTCTTCCCAGAACGGCTTGCGCAGCTCGGTCTTCAGGATCTTTCCGGCGCCGCTGACCGGTAGCGACTCGTTCTGGAAGGACACGCTGCGCGGCTGCTTGTAGCCGGCGATGCGCTGCCGGCAGTGCTCGATGATCTCTTCGGCGGTCAGCGAAACGTCCGGCCCGGGCACCACCACCGCATGGACCGCTTCTCCCCACTGCTCGCTGGGCACGCCGATCACCGCGCATTCCTGAACGCCCGGGTGCTCGTAGATCGCGCCTTCGACTTCGACGCTGAACACGTTCTCGCCGCCGGTGATGATCATGTCCTTGGCACGGTCCACGATGTGGACGAAACCGTCCTCGTCCATGTAGCCGATATCGCCGGTATGCAGCCAGCCGTTGCGCAGGGTCTGCTCGGTCTGTTCCTTGAGTCCCCAGTAGCCCTGCATGACATTCATGCCGCGCGCGCAGACCTCGCCAGCCTGGCCGCGGGGCAGCTCGCGGTCCTCGTCATCCACGACAATGACTTCGACGCCGTAGGCGGGGCGCCCGGCACTGGTGAGCTTGGCGCCGCCCTCGACGTGGAAGCGCGGTTCCAGGAAGGTGATGACCGGCGCTGCCTCGGTCTGACCGTACCCCTGTGCGAGCTCGACGCCGGGCAACAGGGTCATTGCCTTCTTGAGCACCGCCTCGGGCATGGGCGAGGCGCCGTACATCAGCCGCTTCACGCTGCCGAGATCGTAGTCGCCGATGCGGCCGGAGCTCACCAGCAGGTTGACCATGGTCGGCACCAGCAACAAGTGCGTGACCCGGTGCCTTGAGGCCGTGTCGAGTACGGCCTCGACATCGAAGCGCGGCACGGCGACGTGCGTGCCGGCGCCCATCGTTACCGCGAAGGTGTTGGCCATGTCTGCGAGGTGGAACATCGGCGCGGCGTGCAGGTAGACCGACTGATCGTCGTAACCCAGGGCCGGCAGCACGTTGAGCGCGTTGTAGACGATATTGTCGTGCGAGAGCATGACGCCCTTGGACTTGCCGGTGGTGCCGCCCGTGTAGAACAGGCCGGCAAGATCGTCCCCGCCGGCGTCGGCGTCCGGCACGGGGGCGCTCTGCGCGAGCAGTCGCTCGTAATCGAGACAGCCCTCGGGGCAGGGGCCGTCGCCGATGAAGATCACGTGCTGGACGGCCGTGAGCAGTGGCCGCAGGGCGGGCAGCATCTGGGAGAAGGCGTCGTCGATCAAGAGTACAGCGCTCCCCGAGTCCTCCAGCGTGTAGGCGATCTCGGGGGGCGCGAGGCGGATATTGATCGGATTGCATGCGGCTCCTGCCCAGGCCACGCCATAGAGGTACTCGAGGTAGCGGTCGCTGTTGAGCGCCAGGATGGCGACGCGATCCGCAGCCCCGACGTCGAGCTCCTTGAGCGCCCCCGCCAGCCGCGCTACGCGCTCCTGGAACTGCTGCCAGGTCTGCCGGCGCTCGCCGAAGATGGTGGCAGTGCCGCTGGCGTTGATCTGGACCGCCCGGCGCAGGGTCTGGGTAATGAACACGATTCCTCCTCCACGTTCTGTGATTGCTTGCGATGTCGCCTAACGAATGTTAGATTGCCATGCAGTCGCGCATGAGCGCAAGCCTCCCCGGCTTCTGTGCCGGGGCCATGTGAGTCACGCACCGCGTGACGCCTGCCGGTTCTCGCCCGCGCGGGCGGTACGGGGGCAACGCGCGGATGGGGACGATGGGCGACGGAACCGTTATGCCGCGCAAGATTCATGACGTTTGGGCGCCCGGTCCGGGGTGCCGATGCCGCTTGGCCGTTAGGCTTGGCTGCGGGGCGCCGACGGCGTTCCGCGCGCCGGCCGGCAGCCGCGGACACGGTTTCCGCCCTTGCACCAACATTTCCCGAGCCGGCCAACGGCCGGCCACCAGGAGGCACGCGGGATGAAAGCCCTGCACGCGCCGCGATTCGAGGCCCCCGAAGCCATCGTCGCCGGCCTTGCCGAGCAGCAGTACGTCGCCGGCGCGCGCATTGCCACGGCGGTCTACCTCGGCATGCATCTGGAGAAACCCCTGCTGGTGGAGGGGCCTGCGGGCGTCGGCAAGACGGAGCTGGCCAATGCGCTGACCGGGATGCTCGGCGTCCCGCTGGTGCGCCTGCAGTGCTACGAGGGCCTGGACGAGGCCAAGGCCCTGTACGAGTGGAAGTACGGCAAGCAGCTGCTGTACACCCAGTTGCTGCGCGACAAGCTGAGCGAGCTGATGGCCGGGGCGGGGTCACTCGATCAGGCCATGGAGCGGCTGCTGGCGCACGACGATCTGTTCTATTCCGAGGCCTTTCTCGAGCCCCGGCCTCTGCTGCGCGCGCTGCGCGAGCCTCGAGGCTGCGTGCTGCTGATCGACGAGATCGACAAGGCCGACCCGGAATTCGAGGCCTTTCTGCTCGAAGTGCTGTCCGACTACCAGGTCTCCGTCCCGGAGCTGGGCACGCTGGCCGCCGTCACCCGGCCGATGGTGCTGCTGACCAGCAACGCCGCGCGCGAGCTGTCCGATGCGCTGCGCCGCCGATGCCTGCACCTGCACATCGACTACCCCGAGCCGGCGGTGGAGCGGCGCATCCTGCGTTTGCGCTTCCCCGAGCTGCCGGAGCGGCTCGGGGACAGTCTGGTGGCCTTCGTCCAGGGCCTGCGCGGCCTCGACCTCAAGAAGCTGCCGGCCGTCAGCGAGACGCTCGACTGGGCGCGCACGCTGATTCTGCTCAATGCCGGCGAACTGGGGGAGGATATGGTGCGCGACACTCTGGCCGCCCTGCTCAAGCACGAGGAGGATGTGACCACCGCCACCGCCGCGTTGCCGCAGGTGCTGCAGGCGGCGCGCGAGAGCGCCCGCCGTGCAGCGCACGCTTGAAGGGTTTCTCCGGGCGCTGCGCGGCAGCGGCCTGGAGTCAGGGCTATCGGAGCGCCTCGAAGCTTACCAGGCCGCCGTGCTGGTTGGTCTCGATGACCGCGGCCGGCTGCGCGAGGCGCTGGGGGCCACGTTGGCCAAGAACGCCGAGCAGCGCGCGCTCTTCGACCAGGTCTTCGAGCGCTTTTTCGCCTTCGACCTGTTCCAGCCCGAAGCCGGCGAGGCGGCCGGCGGCGTGGCCCCCGATGATGCCGCGCCTAGCGAGCAACCGGCCGATACGCTGCTGCGCATGATCGAGACCGGCGACCGCGCCGGATTGGCGCGGCGCCTGCGCCAGGCCGAAGAATCCGTTGGTCTGGCCGGGGGCTGGCTGCCGACGCAGCGCGGCCTGTACACGCGGCGCATGCTCGACGCCATGGGCGCGCCCGCCCTGGCAGCTGAGCAGATCGAGCAGGAGGCGGCAGCGGCCGACGGCTCCGCGCCGGCGCAGGCGCGCCTGCAGCGGCTGCGCCGGGGGCGCGAACGCCTGTTCGTCGAGGTGCGCGGGTATGTCTCCGAGCGCCTGCAGCTCAACGGCAGCGCCTCGCTCGAACAGCTGCGCGACGGTCTGCTTGCCGACGCTCCGCTGGCGCGCATCGACCGGCGCGACTTCGAGCGCATGCGCCAGCTGGTGCAGCGGCTCGCGCGCCGGCTGGCCGCACGCCATGCCCGGCGCCTGCGCCGCCAGCGTCGCGGCCGGCTCGACCTGCGGCGCACGCTGGCGCGCAATGCGCCCTATGGTGGGGTGCCCTTCGAAACCTGCTGGCGGCGGCGCCGCATCGACAAGCCTCGGCTCATCGTCGTCTGCGACGTGTCGCGCTCAGTACAGGCGCACGCACGCTTCCTGCTGCTGCTGGTCTACGGGCTGCGCGAACTGCTGCCGGATCTGCGCAGCTTCGCCTTCACCGATCATCTGGTCGACATCAGCGCCCGCTTCGACGCCGATCCGCCGCAGCTCGCCATCGAGGGCGTGCTCGACCAGGTCGGCGGCAGCGGTACCAACTACGGCAGCATGCTGCGCGACTTCGCGGTGCGCGAGCTGCCCGGGGTGGATCGCCGCAGCGCGGTGATCTTTCTCGGCGATGCGCGCAACAACCGTGCGGCCCCGGAAACCGCGGTGCTGCGCAGCCTGCGGCAGCGGGCACGGCGCGTGGTCTGGCTCAACCCCGAGCCGCGCAGCCATTGGGGCCTGGGCGACTCCGAAATGCTGCGCTATGCGTCGTGCTGCGACGCGGTGCACGAGTGCGGGACGCTCGGCCAGCTGGCGCGGGCGGTCGACCAGCTGCTGACCAAGGCTGCGTAGCGCGCGTCCGGCGCTGCGGCGCCCTCCTTCTTCCCTCCACCTGCTGATCGGAGTTCCCTCAGATGAACACCAATCCCCTCCTGCGCGGCACCCGCGTGCTGGATCTTTCACGCCTGCTTCCCGGCCCCTTCGCCACGCTGTACCTGGCCCAGCTCGGCGCCGAGGTCATCAAGATCGAGGAGCCGGGCACCGGCGACTACGCGCGGCAGATGCCGGGGCTGTTCGAGCAGGTCAACCGCGGCAAGAAGTCCGTGGTCCTGGACCTGCGTCAGGCCGCGGATGTGGAGCGCTTCAAGGCCATGGTGGCCAACGCGGACGTGGTTGTCGACACCTTCAGACCGGATGTGATGCCCAAGCTCGGCTGCGGCTATGACACGCTCAAGACCATCAATCCGCGCCTGGTCTACGCGGCCCTCACCGGCTACGGCCACAGTGGCCCCTACCGCGACCGGCCCGGCCATGACATGAACTATCGCGGCTACGCCGGCGAGCTGGAACAGAGCGGCCCTGCCGACGGCGCGCCGCTGGTCGGCGGTTTCCAGGTGGCCGACCTCGCCGGTGGCGGCCTGTCCTGCGCCATCGGCATCCTGGCTGCGCTGAACGGCGTGCGTGCCGGCGGGCCAGGCTGTTTCGTCGACGTGGCCATGCTCGACTGCACGCTGGCGCTGCAGGTCGCCACCCTCGCCGAGTTGCGCGAGCTGGGCCGGCCGCCGCGCCGGGGCGGCGGTCTGCTCTCCGGCGCCATGCCCAATTACCAGGTCTACGAGTGTGCCGACGGTCGCTACCTCGCCCTGGGGGCCTTCGAACGGAAGTTCTTCGTCAACTTCTGCAAGCTCGCCGGCCGCCCCGATCTGCTCGAACTGCCGCATGCGCCGGGTCCGGAGAGCCTCCCGCTGCGCGAAGCGGTGGCCGAGCTGGTCCGGACGCGCAGCCGGGACGAGTGGGAGTGCCTGCTCGCCGGCGAGGACACGTGTGCGTCGGCGATCCTGAGCATGGACGAGGTGCTGGAGAACGAGCAGGTGCGCGCCCGCGAGCTGATCCAGTGGGCCGAGGGCAAGCCGGCCTTCGGCATGCCCATCCGCTTCGACGGCGAGGCCCGGCCTGCGCTGGATCCGAGCCCGGCGCTGGGCGAGCACGACGAGGACCCGCCCGCCCGCTGAAGCGCATCCGTCGGCGCATCCCCTACCGCCCGCTGCAGCGGGTCGGCGCCGCGGCGCATCGCCATCTACGGGGCCTTGCTCCGCACGCGCCACACCGAGCGCGTTGCGGTCCGCGAGCTTGACGGGTTGGGGGGGGGGCAGCCCCGATTGTCGCGGAGACGGCAGGTACGACGCCGAAGGACCGCCACCGGCCACGGGCGACCGTTGCCGGCCCGGTCGGCATCAGGCTACTTCGGGGAGTAGGTCGGTTCCGAAGATCAGGCGTTCGCGGAAGGCCAGGTAATCCTGCGCGGCTTTCGCCGGGGTCTCCAGCATGGGGATGTGGCCGACGCCCCTGAGCACCGTCGCGCTGCTGTTGGGCAGCAGTTCGCGCAGCACGCGCACGCAGTCGACATGAATCAGGCGGTCTTCCTCACCCCAGAGAATGTGCGTGGGCGTGGGCAGTTCCTTGAGCCGTTCCTCCAGGTGCGGGGATTCCTCCAGAATGTCCGCGAACTGGCGCTGGCGCAGCGCGCTCGCGGCCAGCGCGCGGCGCGCCATCGCGTTGAGCACCAGAGCTGGGATCGGAGGCGGCCTGGACATGGCGTAGCGCAGGACGGTGCCGAATTGCTCGGGGGTCTGGGGCAGCAGCGGGTTGTGGCCGCCGGACTCGAGGGTTCTCAGCAACTCGCTTGGCTCGGCGGTGAAGATGCCGGCGCTGTCGATCAGCCACAGGCTGGCCAACTCGTCCGTGTACGTTGCCGCGTACAGTGCGGCGATATAGCCACCCATCGAATTGCCGCCCAGGTGCGGTTGCATCACTCCCAGGTCGGCGAGAAAGCCGCGCAGCCGCTCGACGTGGTCCTGGACGCGGTAGCGCAGCGCGGCTGGTGCCTCGCTTTCGCCGAAGCCGGGCAGGTCCGGCACGATGATGCGGAAACGGCCGCGCAGGTGGCGGCACATGCGGGTCCAGTTGGACTTGTCGCCGCCGAATCCGTGGAGCAGCACCAGCGGCGTCCGGTCGCCGCCGCTGTCGAGGTACACCCAGTTCAGCCCGCCGCTGCGCCGCTCGCGGCGTCTGAGCCCGGCGCAGATCTGTTCGGCGTGCGTCGCGACGTCGACCGCGGTGTCGGACAGCAGATTGGGGATGGTCTTCATGACAGTACTCCTTCGCTGGCGGCACTCAGCCGCCGTAGAGATCGCTGTAGCGCTCGCGCAGCGGCTGCTTCTGCACCTTGCCGGTGCTGGTCATCGGCAGCGTCTCGAGCTGGTGGATGGCCTTGGGGACCTCGAAGCCGCCGAGGTGGGCCTTGCAGTGCTCGAGCAGTTCGGTCTCGCTTGGTGAGCAGCCGGGCTTGAGGGTCACGAAGGCCGTGACCGCTTCGATCCAGCGCGCGTGCGGCAGACCGACGGCGGCGGCATTGGCCACGTCCGGATGCTGCAGCAGTACCGCCTCAACCTTCACCGAAGGCACGTTCTCGCCGCCGGTCTTGATCATGTCCTTCTTGCGGTCCTTGAACAGCAGCTGGCCGTCGTCGTCCCACATGCCGAGGTCGCCGGTATGGTGCCAGTCGAAGGCACGCGCGTTGGCGGTCGCCTCCGGGTCACGGTAGTAGCCGAGCATGACGTTGGGGCCGCGGTGGACGATCTCGCCGACCTCTCCGCGGCCGAGCAGGCGGCCTGCGTCGTCCATGACCGCGGTATCGTTGAGCACCGAGCTCACGCCCCAGTACGGCCCGAAGCGGCGCAGTTGCTCTTCCGGCCGGAAAGCCACCGTGAGCGGGTACATCTCGGTCTGCCCCGAGGCCAGCATGAAGTTGGGGCAGAAGCATTCGATCAGCCGCCGCAGCAGGCTCTCCGCCATCGGCGCCATCGCGTACAGGCAGGTGCGCAGGCTCGACAGGTCGCGCTGCGCGAGGTCGGGGTGCTCCAGCATTGCCTGATACATCAGTGGCAGGGCGAACAGGCGCGTGATGCCTTCGCGCTCGATGGCATCGAGCACCTCCGCTGGATCGAAGCCGCGCATCAGGATCGTGGTCGCGCCGGCCATCAGCGAGGTGCACAACAATGTGTGCTGGGCGCAGTGGAACAGTGGCAGCACGGCGTTGGCGGTGTCGTCGCGGTGCAGCCCCAGCTCGACGGCGTTGGCGAGCGCCGCCATCACCACCGCCAGATGGCATTGCATGACCCCCTTGGGGCGCCCGGTCGTGCCGCTGGTGTACATGATCTGGGCGACGTCGCGGTCGCCGATCGCGACCTCCGGCGCACGTGCGGACTGGGCTTCCCGCGCCGCGGTGAATTCGGCATAGATGCCATCGGCCGCGCCTTCCACGATGAAGCGGCTGCGCACGGGGATGTCGTCGAGCAGCTCGCGCAGACCGGGGCGGGCCAGCACGGCGGCGTCGACCAGCAGGCAGCTGGCCTGCGCGTGCTCGAGGATGTAGCGCACATCGTCCAGGCCCAAGCCAGTGTTGATCGGCACCCAGATCAGACCGGCGCGGTGGATGCCGAAGAAGGCAGTCACGAAATCGGCCGAATTGTTGCACAGCGTCGCTACCCGCTCGCCCGGTGCAGGGCCGGTCGCCAGCAGCGCGTTGGCGGCTGCCGACACGCGCTCGTCCAGCGCGCCGTAGCTCAGGCGCGTGCCGCCGTCCACCAGGGCCGTGCGTGCGGGATCGCGCTGCGCCGTGCGCCGCAGGAAGTCGCCGATGGCCACGCGCGACAGGATCGCGGGCGGTGGCTCAATGCCGCCCATTACCGGCGCTGGGCTGGGGGTCGTCGTTGCGGTCGTCATCGTCAGTTCCTCAGGTTGTCGTCCGGCTCACGAGTCGGCTCGGGGGCGGCCGCCTCCCGTTCGAAGTCTCCGCTGGGGGCTTGCCCGGCCCAGCCCGACATGCCGGGATAGACCTCGGCCCAGACGCGGAAGATGTCCTCTACCGGCACGTCGACATGGCTGCCGCGATCGCGCAGGTACTCCATGTGCTGGCGGCCGGAGCGGTCGATGGGATGAAACACCGAGTCCTCGATGCCGTCGAACTCCAGGGCGTGGATGCCGGCCTTGTCGCACAGGCTTCTGTTGAACGCCGGCGTGCACTTGCGCCAGCGCTGCTCAACCCACAGCTCGGTATAGCCGTGGTAGACGAACTCGTCCGTACCCATCATTGCGCGCAGGCGCGGGCTGGTGAGATGGTTGCGCACGTCGGCGAAGCGCAGGCGCGCCGGTATGCCGGCGGCGCGGGAGACGGCGGCGAGTAGTGTGGCCTTGCCGATGCAGAAGCCGGCGCCGGCTTCGAAGACCTCGCTGGCCTTGAAGCAGCGCCCGGACATTTCAATGGTGTAGGGGTCGTAGCGGAAACCGTCGCGCACCGCGTAGTACAGCGCCACGGCGCGCTCGCGGGCATCGCTCAGGCCCTCGGTCACACCCGCGGCCAGATCGCGGATGCCCGGATGATCGGCCTCGACATGCGGGCTGGGCGCCAGGCAGGCCGCGAGAGGGTCGGCCTGCTCCATGGTCCGGTCGGCCTGGCTCATTGCAGGCACCGGGGCACGGTGGCGAGGGGGAAGCCGTCGAAGGGCGTGGAACGGTTCGTGGGGACCGGCTTCCAGGTGTGGCGGGCGTTGGGTACGCCGCCGTCCACCCGGATGCTGGACCCGTTGATGAAGGCGGCGCCCGGCGACAGCAGAAACACGATGGCGGCGGAAACCTCCGCCTCGTTGCCGTAACGGCCCAGTGGCACCTTGTTCTTGAGCTGCCGCAGCTCGGCCTGCATGGCCTCGTCATAGGTGTCGAAACCGCTGGAGGCGATCCAGCCGGGCGCTACCGCGTTGACCCGCACACCGGACTGCGCCCACTCGCAGGCGGTGGTCTCGGTGAAATTGAGCATGCCGGCGCGCGCCGCCCCGGTATGCGCCATCGTCGGCATTCCGCCCCAGATGTCGGCGATGATGTTGACAATGCTGCCGCCGTGCGCCTCCATCCACTGGGTGTAGGCTTCGCGCGCGACGATGAAGCCGCCGGTGAGGTTGTTGCGGATCACTGCCTCCCAGCCCTTGGTGCTCAGGTCCCTGACCGCGGAGGGGTACTGGCCGCCGGCATTGTTGACCAGGCCGTGAATGCCGCCATGGCGCTCGATGACTTCGGCGATCATCTGGCGCACCATCGATTCCTCGCGGATGTCGCAGGCATGGCAGCTCACACGGCCGCCGGCGGCCTCGATCTCGCCGCGCACCGTCTCCAGTTTTTCGGGCTTGCGGCCGACGATGGCGACGCTGGCACCGAGGCTGGCGAGTTCGTGCGCGGTGCAGCGACCGATGCCACTGCCTCCGCCGGTGACGATCACGGTCTGATCCGCGAACAGATCGGAACGATAGATGGAACGGTATTTCATGAAAGCCTCCTCGACGGCTCGTTGAAGGGGTCAGCGCATCAGCACGTTCATCACGGCGACCGCGATGGGCTTGTCGGGCGCCGTCTGCCAGGCCTCGATGCGCAGATTGCTGACGCGCTTGCCGAGCTTGACCGGGTAGACATTGGCGTAGGTGTCCTGCGGGCGCCCGGAAAGCAGGTAATCGATGGCGAAGTCGATGGTCTTGGGGACGGCCAGCGCTTCGCCGCCCCACAACAGGTGCAGAATGCCGGCGCATTCCATGTAGCCGCCGATGGCGCCGCCGTGCAGGGCCGGCAGGGCCGGATTGCCGATGAGCTTCTGTTCGAAGGGCATCACGCAGGTGAAGGATTCACCGCGTACCTCCACGCGCAGGCCCAGCATGCGGCTGAAGGGCAGGGTCTGCGGCAGCGCGGCCCAGTCGCCGCGGCTGCGGATATCGGTGAGGGTGTCGGCGAGGTTCATGAGGGCTTCTGCGCTTCGGTGAAGGCGGGCTTGCCCGCGGTGAACATGAAGATGCCGACGCTGGTGGAGAGGGGGTTGTCGGCATCGTCGTCGTAGGCCTGGCCGCGGACGAAGGCCAGCTCCTGGGTGAGCTTGTAGCAGTTCGCTGACGCGTAGACCTTGCGATGCGGCTGTGCCGGGCGCAGGTAGTCGATGCGCAGGTCCAGCGTGGCCATCGGCACGAACTTCCTGGTCCGGAAGTACACCGAGAAGCCGAAGCACACGTCCATGAGCGCGGTGATGGCGCCCCCGTGCAGCACACCGCTGTCGGGATCGCCGACCAGATCGTCGCGGTAGGGCAGGGCGATGACGCAGCCGCTGTCGGAGGCCGATACGGCTTCCATGCCCAGTAGGCCGGTATAGGGGGCAATGGCGAGGAACTGGTTCCAGGCTTCGGGGCGGTTGTGGTCGGTCATATGGGCAATGTTCGGTAGGGAAGGGGGGTACGTTCGCGGGCCGGCCGGTGCGCCGCGCGGGCACACGGCCGACGGACGGGGGCACAGCGGTCTGGCGATCTCCTCCGTGCCTGCCTCAGTGACGCCGCCGAAGGCGGTTGGCGATGGGTGTCCGAGACGGTCATCCGGTCTTCACGAAGCGGCGGGCGACGCGAAGGCTCTTCGAGTCCTGCTGGAAGGGCTAGATTGCGATCCCGTGTGGCCCTGCGAGGCATCGGCCTGCGGCGCCACCTCGCTGGCCATGAGGCGGCGCAGCGTCTCGCGGAAGCACGTGTGGTCGATGGTCGAAATGGGCGAATCGTTCATGACGGTGCGGGGAAAGGGGACGGCGGAACGGTCGGGGCCGGTCAGGGTGCCGAAGCGCAGGCGCTGTCGGCGGTCTTGCCGTGACGGAAGGCCTTGAGCGCGCCGCTGTGCATGACGCGGCCCATCAGTGGCCGGCCGATGATGTCCTCGGCCAGGCGCGCGGCCTCGATCAGCGCCTCCAGGTCGATGCCGGTTTCGATGCCCAGCTCGTGGCACAGGAAGACCATGTCCTCGGTGCAGATGTTGCCCGAGGTGTGGCGCGCCTTGTGGCCGGCGAAGGGGCATCCGCCCAGGCCGGCGACGGAGGCATCGAACAGCGTGACGCCCATCGACAGCGCGGCGTAGACGTTGGCTCCGCCCAGGCCGCGGGTATCGTGCAGGTGCAGGCCGATCCTTGCCTCGGGCGCGAGCTCGCGCACCGCACCGATGCGGCGCTTGACCTCCTCGGGGCTGGCCCAGCCCATGGTGTCGGCCAGATAGAGCGGAGGAATCGGCAGCCCGCGATCCCGGAACAGGCCGATGGCGTGGCGGAAGGCGTCGAGCACGCTGTCCAGCGCCACCGGGCCGCCGAGATTGCAGCCCCAGGCGGTCAGCACGTAGACCTTCTGCACGGTTGCGCCATCGGCCAGATAGCGGTCCAGCCACGCTTCCTGCTCGGCGCGCATGTCCAGGGCCGTGCGGTTGTTGTTGCGCAGGGCGAAGGCATCGGTGAGGTAATACATCAGCGGCGCGTGGTTGAAGGCGCCCTCCACCGCGCGGGCCTTCCGGTAGCCGGACTCGTTAAGCCACAGCAGGGTGTAGCGGACCCCGGGCCTGCGCTCGAGCTCGGCGAACAGCTCGAGGGTGTCGGCCATCTGCGGCACCTTGCGCGGATTGACCAGCGAGCCGACCTGGATCTGGCGCAGTCCAGTGGCGGACAGCGCATCGAGCAACGCGATGCGCCGCTCGCGCGGGTAGGTGAGCGGCTCCATCTGAAAGCCCTCGCGCACACCCTCCTCGTGGAACTCGACGGACTTCGGAAAATCGCTCATCGCGGGTCTCCTGTTCGGGCTCAGCGGCGCTGAAAGGCGGGCTTGCGCCGGGCGCGCAGGGCCCGCCTGCCGGCGTTGGAGCTGGCGCGCGGTTCCCTGAGGCCCAGTGCGACGACGGATTGGCCGCTGATCGCGCGGGGCGGACACTCCGCCGCACTGGCGAGCGGGGCGTGGTCGCGGACGGTCTGGCCAAGCGGTGCGGCCGGTCGCAGCACGTAGCTGACCTTGATGGGGCCCAAGGGATCGGTGCGCTCGTGCTTCTGGTCGTCGGGCTTGAGCCGCTCCCGCGCGCATCATCGGGCGGTGTCGCGCAGAACACGCTGATCGTCGTTGAGCACCATGATTGCTTGCCTCGGATGGAGCGGAGGGCCGGGTCGCGTCGCGGCAATTGATGTAGTATACCGAACTATCGTTAGGTAGTTTACGCAAACCTGAACAACAGCAACATGAGGAGACCTACATGAGCGATATGCGCTATGACGGCAAGGTCGCGGTGGTGACGGGCGCGGGGCAAGGGCTGGGGCGCAGCCATGCGCAGTTCCTGGCTTCGCGCGGCGCCAAGGTCGTGGTCAACGATCTTGGCGGCGCCACCGATGGCAGCGGGGCTTCGCAGACGCCCGCACAGAAGGTCTGCGACGAGATCCGTGCGGCCGGCGGCGAAGCCATCGCCAATTACGACTCGGTCTCGACCGAGGCGGGTGCGCAGGCCGTGATCGGCACCGCCATCGACGCCTTCGGGCGCATCGACATCCTGGTCAACAATGCCGGCATCCTGCGCGACAAAGCCTTCAAGAATGCCACCGAGGCGGACATCCGCCCGGTCATCGACGTTCATCTCTACGGCACCCTCTGGTGCACGCGCGCGGCCTGGAACCGCATGCTGGAGCAGGGCTACGGCCGGGTGGTCAATACGACCTCGGCGGCCGGCCTGTTCGGCAACTTCGGGCAGACCAACTACGGCGCGGCCAAGATGGGCATCGTCGGTTTTTCGCGCGCCGCTGCCATCGAAGGCGCCAAGGCCAACGTCAAGGTCAACGTCATCGCCCCGGCCGCGCGCACGCGCATGACCGAGGAATTGCTCGGCCCGATGGCGGAGAAGCTCAATCCGGAGCAGGTGACGCCGGTGGTGGGCTATCTGGCGCACGAGTCCTGCGAGCCCAGCGGCGAGATCTTCAGTTGCGGCGGTGGCCGTGTCGGACGCATCTTCGTCGGCGCGATTCCCGGTTATTTCAATCCACAGCTCACGGTCGAGAACGTGCGCGATCATCTCGCCGAGATCCGCGACACCTCGTCCTTCGAGGTGCCGGCGAACGCGATGGACGAGATCGGCCTGCTGATGAAGGTCGGCACCGGCCGCTGATCGGTCGGCGGCGCAGGCGGTGCCAAGAGGAGGAGGAATGCCATGCTGATCCGAAGGGCTATGCGACAGGGTGTGCGATTCGGGCTGCGGCCGGTGTTCTCGTCGCGGGTGCCGCTGCTGGTTCAGCGCAGCTACATCGCCCTTGCCGCGACAGCCTTTCCGCGCGCTGCGGGCACGCAGGATGTCGAGCACTACCTGGGCGGCGTGCTGTCGCGCCGCATGATTCCGGCGTCCGCGCCCGGCGGCATGGCCGTGATGTACCTGCACGGTGGCGGCTATGTGCTGGGCTCGCCGGCCACGCATGCGGGATTGGTCTCGCATCTGGCACGGGCCGCAGGCTGCGAATGCTTCGTCGTCGACTACCGGCTCGCGCCCGAGCATCCCGCACCGGCGGCGCTCGACGATGCCGTCGACGCCTGGGCCGCCCTGACGCGCTCGCACTCGGCCGTGGCTCTGGCCGGCGATTCCGCGGGCGGCGGCCTGGCGCTGGCCACCGCCATCGCTGCCCGCGATAGGGGGCTGCCGGCGCCGCGCGCGCTGGCGCTGATCTCGCCCTGGGCGGACCTCAGCCTGTCGGGACTGAGCATGACCACCCATGCGACTCGGGATCCGATGCTCAGCCGTGACTGGCTCGCCTGCGCCGCGCGCCACTATGCCGGATCGGCGCTGACCGATCCACGGGTCTCGCCGCTGTTCGCCGAGCTCGGCGGTCTGCCGCCGACGTGTATCGATGTCGGCAGCGAGGAGGTCCTGTTCAGCGATGCCGCGCGCCTGGAGGGTCGGTTGCGTGAAGCGGGGGTGCCGGTGCAAAGACAGGTCTGGAACGGCCTCTGGCACGATTTCCAGCTGCACGCCGGCCAGTTGCAGGAAGCCGACAGCAGCATTGCCGGGCTGGGCGGCTTCCTGCGCAAGGCGCTGACGCAGCAGCCGACGGTCGCGGATCGCAGCCAGCCGCGCGAAGAACCGCAAGCTTCTCCGCAGGAGATTGCATCATGAACGCCCCGACATCCGCTGCAGCGCTTCATACGCGCGAGCACCATGACGCCGCACGCATGCCGCGGGTCATCATCCTCGGCGCCGGCATGTCCGGTCTGCTCGCCGGCATACGGCTGCGCAAGGCCGGCATCGAGGACTTCACCATCTACGAGAAGGGCCAGGATGTCGGCGGCACCTGGCGCGAGAACCGCTACCCGGGCCTGGCCTGCGATGTACCGGCGCATTACTACACCTACAGCTTCGAGCCCAACCCCGACTGGCATCACCGCTTTGCACGCGGCCCCGAGATTCAGAACTACATGCGGCACGTGGCCGAGAAATACGATCTGCGTCGCCACATCGTCTTTGGTGAAGAGGGCGCGCAGGCCCGTTTCGACGGTCGCCGCTGGCAGCTTGAGTTGCGCAGCGGCAGGCAGGACAGCGCGGAGTTCCTGATCGCCGCCTGCGGCTTTCTGCACCATCCGAGCGAGCCGGACATTCCCGGCCTCGACAGCTTCGCCGGCGCCCGCTTCCATTCGGCGCGCTGGGATGACAGCGTCGACCTCAAGGACAAGCGCATCGGCCTGATCGGCACCGGCTCCACCGGCGTGCAGATCGCCTGCGCGGTGTCGCGGTTGCCCTGCACGCTGAACGTGTTCCAGCGTACCCCCCAATGGGTCTTTCCGCTGCCGGATCGTCAGTACTCGCTGGTCGAGCGCGAGCTGGTCACGCAGGTTCCCGCGCTGGCGCGCCTGGCCTACGGCCTCTATGACGAGCTGTTCGACGCGCTGTTCTCCCGGGCGATGATCCGGCCTGGTCCGCAGCGCCGGTTGATCGAGGCCGCCTGCCACTGGAATCTGCGCCGCGTGCGCGATCCGGAGCTGCGCCGGCGCCTGACGCCGGACTATCAGCCGATGTGCAAGCGCATCGTGATGTCCTGGGAGTACTACGAGGCGATGCAGCGCCCGAACGTGAAGCTGGTCACCGAGGGGATCGAGCGCGTGGTGCCAGAGGGCATCGTCACCGTCGACGGTCACACGCATCCGCTCGATGTTCTGGTTCTGGCCACCGGCTTCAGGACCCACGAATACATGCGCCCGCTCGAGCTCATCAACGCGCAGGGCCTCAGCCTCAGCTCGCTGTGGGACGAACGCGGCCCGCACGCCTACAACAGCCTGGCGATTCCTCAGTTCCCCAATTTCTTCCTGCTCGGCGGTCCGAACAGCCCGTTGGCCAATGGCTCGGTGATTCTCTACACCGAAGCCCTGGTTGACTACGTCATGCAATGCATCGACCTGTACCGGCGCGGTGCGCTTGACACCCTGGCACCCACCCAGGCCGCCACCGATGCCTTCTATGACCAGCTGCGGCACGATATGGACGGCACGGTGTGGGTCACCGGATGCCAGAACTGGTACATCGGCAAGGACGGACTGCCCGAGGTCTGGCCGCGCCGCCCGCGCGAGTTCAACGCGCTGCTGGCGAGGCCGCGGCTGGAGGACTTCGAGATCTCGCGTCCCACGGTGGAGACCGCATAGCGGCCACGCCCGCGGACCTGCAGCACCGGTTCATCCGCCGATCGGCTGCGCGCTGATCACCCGCCTGCCGCGGAGCCGCTGCGCGTACCGGCGCCTGCCGCGCGACCTGTCGTCGCCGGCCCTATGGGCTCGAGGCCGGCCATCGCTGGCCGGCCACCGAGCGCTCGAATGGCGCCTCCTCAGGCGGTTTGCGTGAGCAGTTCGCGATAACGCTGGCGCAGCTCGTTCTTGAGAATCTTGGCCATCGCGTTCTTGGGCAGCTCGTCGACGAAGACCACGTGCCGCGGGCACTTGTAGTCGGCCAGGTGCTCGCGGCTGTAGGCGTTGATCCGCTCGGGGTCCAGCGCACCAGCGCCTGCTTCAGCGTCGCCCCGTGGCACGATCACGGCGAGGATGTCCTCACCCAGATCGGGATGTGGAATGCCGACGACAGCGGCTTCGAGGACCTCCGGGATGTCCAGCAGTACGCGCTCGACTTCGACGGCGAAGATGTTGTAACCGCCGCGCAGCACCATGTCCTTCTTGCGGTCGGTGATGTAGACGAAGCCTTCGGCGTCGAGGTAGCCGACGTCGCCGGTGTGCAGCATGCCGCTACGCCACAGCTCGGCGCTGAGGGCATCGTTCTTGTAGTAGTGCCGGTGCGAGACGTCGGAGCGAAAGCAGATCTCCCCGACCTCACCTTGCGGCAAGGGCCGATCGTCATCGTCTACGATCACGGCTTCGCAGCCGGCCGGCCGGCCCACGCACCCGGGTCGGTTCAGAATCTCCTGCGGGTCGGGGCCCAGCATGCAGGCGGCGCCCAGGCCACCCTCGGTAAGTCCGTAGGCGTTCAGCATGCGCACATCGGGCCAGACCTGCAGCATCTTGCGCACGGTGTCGGGCTGGATCGGTGCGGCGCCGAAGAACACGAACTGCAGGGAGCTGTAGTCATGCTGGCCCAGGCTGGGGTGCTTCATCGCCAGATTGAGCATGGTCGGCACCCCCATGATCGAGGTCGCGCGGTACTTCTCGATGCTCGCGAGCAGGGTTTCCGGATCGAAGCGCGGCAACGCCACCTGGGTGATGCCGGCGCGCGCGCACATCAGCATCAGCCCGTGACAGCCAGTGAAGCCGAACAGCGGAACGGCGTGCAGCAGGCGCTCGCCGAACAGTGCCGCCAGCGCCTGGGTGATGCTCGGCTGGCCGGGAGGTGCGGGCTGGTCGGCGAGATTGCCCTGCGGCACCAGCACGCCCTTGGGCATGCCGGTCGTGCCCGAGGTGTAGAGCAGGTCGGCCGGGTCCTCCATGTCCGGTGCGGGCTCCAGCGGCGGCACGTCGATGGGGCCCTCGTGGAGAAGGTCCCCCAGTGCCTCAAGGCCCTCCACCGGGGCGGTGCCGGTGACCAGCCAGCTGTGCAGCTTCAGGTCACTGCGGGATGAACCCGACAACGCGGCGAAGTGCGCGGTGTGCGCGTCGCCGCAGATCAGCGCGACGGCATCGCTGTGCGCCAACACGTATTCCTTCTCGGGCGCAGCCCAGCGCACGTTCATCGGCACCGGAATGGCGCCGAGCTTGTGGATGCCGAAGTAGCTTGCGGTGAAATGCGCTGCCTGCGCGTTGTCCAACGCCATTGCGACGGTGTCGCCGCGGCACACGCCGCGCTGATACAGGCGCGTGGCGATGCGCCCCGCCGCTTCGTCGAGCTCGCGGAAGCTGAGCTCACCATCGGCGGCGATGACGGCGGGCTTGTCGGGGGTCTGCGCGACGTTGCGCAGCAGCAGGTCGATGACGGCCATGGGGGTCTCCTCCTTGGGGTGTATCTCGCATAGCGAGGTCGATGTCCCTCCCGCGCAGGGGGGGGCGTCCGCGGCGGCGGACGGTGGGGTGAGGGCGGCCATTTCGGGCGCGAGATTCATTCTGGGCTACGGTTCGCGGCATGGCCGTTGGCAGGGCTGTGGTGAATGCGGTGCTAGCGTTTCGCGGAAACCGC
This sequence comes from Algiphilus sp., assembly GCF_023145115.1. Classification (NCBI taxonomy): domain Bacteria; kingdom Pseudomonadati; phylum Pseudomonadota; class Gammaproteobacteria; order Nevskiales; family Algiphilaceae; genus Algiphilus; species Algiphilus sp. The sequence continues at coordinate 16,367 of NZ_JAGLEJ010000040.1, read as the reverse complement.
TGCGCCGGGGGCGAACTCGCTGACGCGATAGCCGGCCTCGCGCGGAATCCGCAGGCGCGGTCCCTGCTCGGTCGCCACCAGCTCTGGCAGCACGCGCACCACAGGCTGCGCGCGCGCGGCGGCAACGGCCTCCGCGACGCTGTCGCTGTAGCCCAGACGCTGCAGGTTGAGCCGCGTGGGCGCGATGACGGTGCGCTGGCCGGCCTCGGCCTGCGCCAGCGCGTCGGCCGGGCGGATCCACACCGAGTCCACCAGCTCGTGGCCGTCGTGGCGCGCCAGCTGGCGCGCCGGGGGCGAGGCCAGGAAAAAGTGCGTGTCGAAACGCTTGGGCATCATCGTCGGGGTCACCCAATGGGCAAAGTGCACCAGCGACTCGCAGGCAAGCTCCAGGTTCTCCGCCCGCAGCATGTCGCCGATGCCCAGCTCGCCACGATCGAGCGGGCTGCGGTAGTGATCCAGGCGCTCCAGTCGTTCCGGGCCGATGAGCGCGCGGCTGCCACGCTCGCGCGCCAGCAGCAGGGCACATTCTTCGAAGGCCTCGCGCAGCGCGGCGATGCGTAGGGCGGCCTGCTCCTCGCTCAGGTCCTCGAGCCCGCTGGTGCGCTCGCGCGCCAGCGGCTCGCGGTCGCCGGGCGCGATCTTGCCGCCGGGGAAAACCAGTGCGCCGGAGGCGAAGTCGATCTCGTGATGGCGTACCACCATGAACACTTCCAGCCCCTGTGCGCCCTCGCGCAGCAGCAGGAGCGTGGCGGCTGGCTTGGCAGCGACCGGTGTGGAGGGGGAGGGTGTGGTCATGATGGCAGTGCTCCGGTGGGTCGCATGGTCCCGGGCGCATCGTTCAGCCCGTCGGTGGTCATGGCGTTCGCGCTCATCGGCGGCATCTTCAACGGCCCTTCCACTGCGGCTTGCGCTTCTCGGCGAAGGCCTTGGGCCCTTCGGCGGCGTCTTCGCTGGAATAGACGTGACGCTCGTAGTAGTCCCAGGCCGCCTGCAGGCCCGACTCGCAGCCCAGCGTGGTGGCGTCCTTGAGCACCTTCTTGCCGGCCATGACGGACAGCGGGGCAGCGTCGGCGATCTTGCGCGCCAGTTCGCGCGCGCGGGCCTGCACGGCGTCGTCGCTGTCCTCCAGGTAATTGAGGAAGCCGACAGCGTGGAGGCGCTCGGCCGGCAGCATCTCTCCGGTGAGCACGGTTTCCATCAACTGCGCCTGCGGCATCATCCACAGCAGCGGCACCGCCCAGGGCGAGCCGCGGCCGACCTTGACTTCGGTGATGCCGCCGCGGGTGCCGGCGAGGCCCACGCGCAGGTCGCAATTGAGAGCGAGCATCATGCCGCCGGCCGGGAAGTGGCCGTTGATCGCCGCTATAAGCGGTTTGCGCACCTTGCCGATGCCTTCGTTGCGCAGGTCGGCAAAGAACTCGAGAATGTCCTTGCCGGTTTCGGCTTTCAGGCGCGCCGCCTCGCGCAGGTCCATGCCGGCGCAGAAGGTGCCGCAGTAACTGCCGGTGAGGATGGCCACGCGCACCTCGGGATCGGCGTCGATGCGCTGCCAGGTGTCGGCAAGCAGGTGCGTGAGCTGCGGGGAGAGTGCGTTGCGGCGCTCGGGACGGTTGAGGATCACGGTCGCGATGCCGTCCTCGACCGTGTAGAGGAGTTCCTGGCTGTCAGTCATGGAGAGGTCTCATGGGAATGTGCGCCGCGCGCGGCGGCCAGGTCACGGAACCGCCGATGGCGGGCAATGGACGAAGCCGCCGCGGGGCCGATTGGGGCGGTCGCTCGCCGCGGGCCGGCAAGGATGCCTGCCGCGGAAAGGTCGGCAGCCCGTCGGGCGCTCATGGCGCGGGCACCCGGCTGAGCACGGTGGAGGCCCACGAAAGCCCGACCCCGAAGCCGGACAGCGCGACGTGGTGGTCCTCCGGCAGCAGGTGATCGGCCAGCACGATGGGGATCGACGAGCTGACGGTGTTGCCGTATTCAGCTGCATGGAACTGCGTGCGGTCGGCGAGGCCCAGCGCTTCGCCGATGTTCTCGACGACCACGCGGCTGCCCTGATGGAGGACCACCCGGTCGATCTGTTGCGGGTGCAGGCCGTTGATGCGCAGTGCCCGGCGCAGGCTGCCGGGAACCGCATTCATGGAAAATTGCAGAATGGCGCGGCCATCCATGAACAGCTTGCCGCTCGCGGCATCCACCTTCAGCGAGTCGGCGCGGCGTCCCTCGGTGCCGAAATCGAAGCGTCCCAGGCACCACGTCGGCTGGTCGCTCAGCAGCGTGGCGGCGGCCCCGTCGCCGAACAGCAGCGCCGTGCGCTTGTCATCCGGATCCACGATCTTCGAGTAAGGGTCCGCGGTGATCAGCAGTCCGTGGCGCAGGCCGTTGGACTGCATGAAGCTGCTCACGATCGACAGGCCGTAAACGTAACCGGAACAGCCCAGGCCGACGTCGAAGACGGCGCAGCGCGGCGTCAGGCCGAGTCGCGCATGGACCAGCGCAGAGCAGTGCGGCAGGCCGCGGCCGTCCGGGTTCTGAGTGACCACCACCAGGCAGCCGATCTGTTCGCGCTCGACCCCGCCGCGCGCGAACAGCCTTTCGGCAGCCGACGTGGCGAGGTCCGACGTGTCCTGTTCCGCCTCACGGCAAGCGATCCGCTGCACGCCGATGCGCCGCTCGAGGGTGGCCGGCGGCACGCCCAGCCGCTCGGCGCGCGCCGCATTGCCAATCCGCCAGGGCGGCAGGACGTAGGCGATGTCGGCGATGCCGATCATGGCGTGCCTCGGTCCGCGGACCTGCGCGGCCCGCGACGATGCACGGGGGGTGTCTCCGCCGGTTCCTGCGTCATTCAATAACTCTTGGGCAGGCCGAGCACATGCTCGCCGATGTAGTTCAGCAGCATTTCGTTGTTGATCGGCGCGATCTCCATCAGTCGCACCATGGGCCAGAGCGTCACCACGTCGTAGTCGCGGTCGAAGGCGTAGCCGCCGTGGGTCTGGATGGCTGCTTCCACTGCCGCGACCGCCGCACGCGAGGCGAGCAGCTTGGCCATGTTGGCGAGCGCGCCGGCATCTTCGCCGGTGTCGAAGCGCTCGGCGGCGGAGTAGGTCATCAGCCGCGCGGCTTCGAGCTCGGCCTTGGCGAGCGCCATGCGATGCTGCAGCGCCTGGTAACTGCCGATGGGTTTGCCGAAGGGCTTGCGGTCGCGGGCGTAGCTTGCGGCCTTGTTCAGGGCATAGTCGCCGATGCCGAGCGCGGCGGCGGCGGCGAGCAGGCGCTCCGAGTTGAGCCCCTCGAACATCAGTTTGGCGCCCTTGCCCGCCGCCCCGATCAGCGCGTCGGCAGGCAGGCGCACGTTGTCGAAGAACACCATGTACTGGCGCTCGGCGGTCTCGACCTGGATGTTCAACGGCTGGAGGGTGATGCCCGGGGTCTTCATGTCGACCACGAACAGCGACATGCCCTCGGTGCGGTGTTTGACATCCGAAGCCTTCTGCGTCCGCGCAATCACCAGCATGATGTCGGCGTCGCGGGCGCCGGAGATGAAGACCTTCTGTCCGTTGAGCACCCAGTCCTCGCCGTCGCGCGTGGCCAGCGTGCTCATGTCGAAGCTGTTGGTTCCGGCGTTGGGCTCGGTGATGGCGAAGCACAGCTTGACCGATCCGTCACAGGTCGGCGTCACGAACTTCCTGATCTGCTCCGGCGTGCCGTGTCGGACAATCGGTACGCGCCCCAGGCCGGTGACGACCAGGAACAGGGTCGGCACACCGCCCAGCGCGAGCGCTTCGGCCAGCGCCACGATCTCCACCACGCCGCCACCGGAGCCGCCGTATTCCTCGGGCACGGTCAGACCCAGCAAGCCGTACTCGCCCAGGGCCTTCCACATCTCGTCCGGGAAGCGGTCCTGATCGATGCACTCCCGGATATAGGCGCGCGGGTATTGCTCGGAGATGCCGCGTGTGGCTTCCTGCACCTGGTGGATGCGGTTGGCAAGGGATTCGTTCTGGAGAGATGGTTGGTTCATGGCGTCGTGGTCTTCGTGGTAGGGGCGGAGGGACACTCGTCTTGGTCCAGCGGCAGCCGGGCGCAGACGCTCGCAGGCACGCAAAGGCCGCGCGCCGTGCTCAGCGTGATCTCGAGGTCGACCAGCCCCAGCTCGGTCTCGCGATAGGCGCGCACGATCCGTCCCTCGACACTGAGCGTGTCGCCGGGATGCGCGCTGGCGACCATCCGCATCCGGCGGCGGCGGACCAGCGTCAGCGGCCCTCCCCAGTCGGTGACGAATCGGTCGATCAGCCCGTGGAAGAAGATCGTACTGGCGTAGATGTCCGGCTGGCCTTGAGCGCGTGCGTAGACCGGGTTGTGATGGCCCGGGAAGTAGTCCCAGGTCGTGGCCGCATTGAGAATGATTCGGGCGTAATCGATGGGGAAGTGCAGTGGCGGCAGCGCCTCGCCTTGCTGCACCTGACTCCAGCACTTCTGCGGGTAGTGCTCGTTCATGCGTCACTGCCCCCTGCTTCGTAGCGATAGAGCACATTGGTGATCGTCGCCACCGGCTGCTCGGCGGCATCCAGCAGCAGCAGCCGCGTGGTCACGAAATGGCCGCGCCCCAGGCGCGTGTGCTTTTCCGGCGAGATGTCGACCATCTCTTCGCACAGGCTCAGGCGCTCGCCCCAGTGCACGGGGCGGAACAGCTCGCAGTCGGTCTCCACATTGATCAGGGTGCGCCCGGGCAGCGGCACATCAATCGCCATGGTCGGCGCAGCGCTGCGTCCATCCGGTTTCCAGGGCAGCGGCATCATCAGGCTCATCAGCATGCCGCTGGGCGCCAGTGGCGCACCGAAGGCGTGACGTGCCCATTCGGCGTCCCAGTACGCCGGGTTGCCGTCTTCGCATAGTGCCGCGAAGTACTTGCAGCGCGATTCGTCCACCGCCGTGTCCACGGGCCGCGGCTCGCTGCGCCGCCCGACCCACGTGCGCGCCTCTAGATAGCTGCCCACGGTGGCGCCAACGTCGGTGGTATCGGGAGAGGCAGAGTTCATCGCGTCAGCTCCGTGAACGTCGCGACTGCCGGGGGGCGGACCGGGGGGCATTGGTCTTCATGAAGCGGTTGACGGCGGCCCTGGTGCCGCCGTAGACGGCCTCGCGCGGCTCGCCCTGTCGGCTGGCGTCGGAGCTGATCGACACGATGCTGTCTCGCTCGGCGGGAATCATCTTCTCGAGCGCGGCGCTCGTGCAGTTGAAGACGCTGAGATAGTTGACGCGGATGATCTTGTCCCAGAGTTCGGGCGTCGTCTGGGTGAAGAACATGGGCCGCTCCCAGCCGACGTTGTTCAACAGTACGTTGATCCCGCCGTGGCGCGCGTCGGCCTGATCCATCAATGCCTTGCCCTGATCGTGCTGCGTGATATCGGTCCCGACCACCCGCACCGCACCGCGCTCACGTGCCAGATCGGCGACCTTGCCAGCCTGTGCCTCGCCGATGTCGCCTATGGTGATGCTGTCCCCTTCCTCGGCGTACGTCAGGACGATGGCGCGCCCGATGCAGGAGCCTCCGCCGGTGACGACGACGGACTTGCCGGCAAGTTCGAGATTCATGAGCGGCTTGCTCCCTGCTGGCGCCATGACGGACGGGTTCTCGGTACGACCACGGCGCGAGCTGACGGCGGACGAAACCGACGCGATGCTTGACACCGCGCCACCCTTTAGGCTGTGATTCTATCAAATGATAGTTAGATTTCATAGTTGGACTGTGCCTCCGCTCGATGCAGCGGTTGAATGCCCGGAGAGTCGTGTATGCTGGGGGTTTGTTCAACTGCTACCCCATGGCCACCGTGACAAGAAAGAAGAGTGCGGCAGCCCGGAGCCGTGATTCAGCCGCAGAGTTGACGAGGGAACAGGTGCTCAAGGCGGCCGCCAGCCTTTTCAAGCGCCAGGGTTACGCGGCGACCACGCTCCGGCAGATCGCCGACGCTGCGGGCATCCAGGCCGGCAGCGTCTACTACCATTTCGAGTCCAAAGACCGGATTCTTGGAGAGATTCTGGATCTGGGGATCGATCTGGTTCACCAAACCGTGGTCGATCGGCTCGCGGCACTGCCCGATGATGCCTCGGGCCGGGAGAAGTTTGCGGCGGCTCTGGAGGGGCATCTCACGGGTCTGCTCCAGCACGGCGCATATACCTCGGCCAGCATCCGGATTTATGGGCAGTTGCCGGTGGAGTTGAGGCGTCCCAACCGGGAGCGCCGGCGCAACTACAGCGCCCTCTGGGACCGGCTTCTGGCCGAAGCGCAGGCGTGCGGCGAGGTGCGGGGCGGCGTAGACCTGCATCTTGCGCGATTGATCGTGCTGGGGACGATCAACTGGACGGTGGAATGGTTCGACGCAAGTCAAGGGGAGTTGAACGACGTCGTCCGGGAGATGGTGAACATCCTGTCGGACGGCTTGTTTGCGGCGCGATGACGCGTCACCGAAGGGGCGGGCAACCCAACGCTTGATGGCGATACAGGTCAAACCGTGATCGGACGAGTCCGATTCACCCGGCGCCCGCCGCGAGCGCCGATTCGGATCGGACTGCGATCGGGACGCTGGATCGGCGCACTGCGCGAGCGCCTGCGGCCGATCCCGAAGGCGGCAGCGGCAGGGTCCTTCGTGGCGATGCGGGGCGTGCCCAGAGTTGCCCAATCTCATCTGGAGCCTGGTGCAGGGTGTCGGCGGGGCGGTCGGTTTCGGCGCGCTGCCTGTAGGAGTGCTAGGAGCATGCGGCTTCAGCTCGCTGTCGAGCACGGGGAGGCGCTGGTGAATGACGGTGCGGACGGGCTCGCGGCACACTCGGCCTCACGCCGAGGTGGCTGAAGGGTCTGCACGTGCGCGCCATTGTCGATTCCGGCGGCGCCGCGATTTCCGACGTGGAGATTGGCCGTCCGGGGCGGCGCATCAAAGAGGCGAGCCTTCCGGGGTGGCGCGGCTACGGCCCTGCGGACAAGGTGCGTCGTCGCCCTGTTCGATTCGGTGGTGCGCTGCGGCCCCGCCCGTTTCCGGCGCCGAATCGACTGCTTGTCACAGCTGGAGGTCCGCACGCTCAGCAAGGTGGTGATCCCTTCGGTCACCGCATCTTCTCCATGCTGCACGGACGCCGTTGCGCGCCCGGATCCACCCTTTCGTCGACGCCGGCCGCAAGCGGCGCCGCTCATCCGGGGCGCAACGCGGGTGAAGGCGCAGCAATGCGCGGCATGCCCGACGCCGGTGATGCTCCATGGCAGATTCCAGTGGCGGGACTTCACCGGCCGGGGCCATGGCTGCCGCGGTCGCTGGCGGCTTCATCATGCCCGACCGTTCACCCGTCGGGGCTTTGCCCGCGGCGCTGCCCCAAGGTGGCGATCGACTATGCGTGCATGATCACCCAGCGGGTGCTGACGTCCGAGGCGCTGCGCGCGTCCGCGGTTCAGCGGGACGAGCCGGTCCCGATCGCCGTCGGCGCCGTGCTCGGCCTACTGGCTGTCGAGCTGCGGGTGCACATTCCGCTGTCCCGGGCCCGCGTGCCGCACTGAGGAGCGCGCCGGCGCAGGGTCACGAGCAGACTTGCACGGCGCCGTGATTGCTGCGACACTAACAACTGTTAGTTAGAACCAATCGTCGCATTCCGGCCCTCCCCGAGGGCGCTTGCTGGAGACTCCATGATCGGGATCACTTCCTTCGGGGCCTATGTGCCACGTGGGCGCCTCAACCGGGCGGTGGCAGCCAAAGCCCATGCCTGGGCCAATCCGGGCCTGGCGGCGCAGGCACGCGGCGAGCGCGCAATGGCTGGCTGGGACGAAGACAGCCTGACAATGGCGGTGGAAGCCGCGCGCCATGCCCTGGCCGGTCGCCGGGTCGCGCTGGGTGCGGTCTACTTTGGCTCGACGACACACCCGTTCAGCGACCGCCAGAACGCCGGGGTCGTGGCCGGCGCCCTGGACCTGCCGGAGGCGGTCGCCAGTGCCGACTTCGGCGGGTCGCTCAAGGCCGGCACCGCCGCGTTGCTCGCCGGGCTGGACCGCGTTGCCGCCGGACGCGAGGGCGAAGTGCTCACGGTGGCGGCGGAGCACCGCCGCGCGCGCGCCGGCAGCGTGCAGGAACTGATGTACGGCGACGCCGCGGCGGCCTTCACGCTGGGCAACAGCGATGTCATCGCCGAGCATCTGGGCAGCCACAGCGTGTCGACCGATTTCGTCGATCACTACCGCGCCGCCGGCCAGCCCTTCGACTACCACTGGGAGGAGCGCTGGCTGCGCGACGAAGCCTTCCGGAAGTGGTTGCCCGAAGCCATCCGGGACGGGCTCGCCAGGCTCGGCATCGAACCCGGCTCGGTGGATCACTTCGTGTTGGCCGAACCGGCACCCCGGCTGGCCGCCGTGGCCGCCAAGCACGTGGGCATTGCCGACGAAGCGGTCGCCGACGGGCTGCACGGCACCGTCGGGCAGACGGGCGCTGCGCACGCCTCGTTGATGCTTGCTGCCGCGCTGGAGAATGCCAGGCCGGGGCAAACCCTGGTGGTGGTCGGCTTCGGCCAGGGCTGCGATGTGCTGGCCTTCCGCATCACGCCGGAAATCGCGCAGCTGACGCCGCGCACTGCCGTGGCAGCCTGCCTGGCCCGGCGCCGGGAAGAGACCGACTACGCCAAGTTCCAGGCATTCAACGACGTCGTGACCCTGGAAAAGGGTCTGCGCGCCGAAGCGAATCCGCAGACCGCGCTGTCCGCCATGTATCGCAAGCGGCGCATGCTGCTGGGCCTGGTCGGCGGGCGCTGCCGCAAGTGCGGCACGCCGCAGTTCCCTGCTGCCCCGCGCTGTGTGAACCCGAGCTGCCATCACGCCGAGGAGATGGATCCGCATCGCTTCGCCGACGAGCCGGCGCGGATCAAGACCTGGTCGTGCGACTGGCTCACCTATACGCCCGAGCCGCCGGCGCACTACGGCATGATCGAATTCGAGTGCGGCGGCCGCTTCATGGCCGACATCACCGACTGGGACCTGGGGCAGGTCAGCGTCGGGCAACCCGTGCGCATGGTGTTCCGAGTGCGTGGCCGCGATGCACAGCGCGGCATGATCCGCTACTTCTGGAAAGCGGCGCCGCTGGCGACCGCGAAGGAGGCCTGAGATGGCTGAAGGTATCCGTGACAAGGTGGCCATTCTCGGCATGGGTTGCTCGCGCTTCGGCGAGCGCTGGGACATGGGCGCCGAGGAACTGATGGAAGAAGCCTTCGCCGAGGCCCTGACCGATGCCGGCATCGAGGCGCCCCGGATCGGGGCAGCCTGGCTGGGTTCCTGCATGGACGAGGTCAACATCGGCAAGTCGGCCACCCCGGCCTCGCTGTCGCTGCGGCTCGACAACATCCCGGTGACACGCGTCGAGAACTACTGCGCCACCGGAACCGAGGCCTTTCGTGGCGCGGTATACGCGGTCGCCGCCGGCGCCTGCGACATCGCGCTGGCCATCGGCGTCGAGAAACTCAAGGACACCGGCTACGGCGGTCTGCCGGGGCTGGAAATCGGCTCGCTGCCGCCGCTGTGGTGGCCCAACCTGTCGGCGCCGGGCGTCTTTGCGCAAGTGGCCAGCGCCTACATGGAGCGTTACAAGGTATCGCGCGACACCCTCAAGCGCGCGCTGGCTGAGATCTCGGCCAAAAGCCACGTCAACGGCGCCAAGAATCCCAAGGCGCACCTGCGCAAGCCGGTGAGCTGCGATGCCATCATGGGCGCGCCCATGGTTGCCGAGCCGCTGGGCCTGTTCGACTGCTGCGGTGTCTCCGACGGTTCGGCCGCGGCCATCGTCACCACGCCCGAGATCGCCAAGTCGCTGGGCAAGCATCCCGAGCAGATGGTCACGGTCAAGGCGCTGCAGCTGGCGCTTTCCAATGGTTCCGAGGGTGGCTACAACGACTGGGACGGTTCCTACATTCTGACGACCCGCAAGGCGGCACAACGTGCCTATGCCGAAGCGGGCATCAAGAAGCCGCGCCAGGAACTGTCGATGTTCGAAGTTCACGATTGCTTCTCGATCACCGAGCTGGTGACGATGGAGGATCTGGGTCTGTCCGAGGACGGCGGCGCCGTCAAGGACGTGATGGACGGTTTCTACAACGCCGATGGCCAGATTCCGTGCCAGATCGACGGCGGCCTCAAGTGCTTCGGTCACCCCATCGGCGCTTCCGGCATTCGCATGGTCTACGAGATGTACCTGCAGCTGCAGGACCGTGCGGGCGAACGCCAACTCAAGGATCCGCGCTACGGTCTGACGCACAACCTGGGCGGCTTCCCCCACCAGAACGTCGTCGGCATTTCCATCGTTGGCCGCTATCGGTGAGCCCGGTGAGCTTGGTTCTTTCACTCCGGCAGGAGCGCAGCGAATGAATCCTCTCGCGGCCATCGTCGCGGTGTCCGAGATGAAGCCCGGACGCTACCCGCATTACAACGGCATGGAGATGTACCGACGGGTCACCGCGCAGTTCCTGCGCGAATGGCCGCAACTGCGACCCTCGGATATCGGCGGTCTGCTGTCGGCGCCGGCTGGCATGGCCTCCGCCGATGGCGTCGACGTGTTCGCGCACGAGAAGATCGCCGAAGAACTGGGCATCGAGCCGAGTTTCAGCGAAACCATCAATGCCGGTGGCGGCACCTACGCGCTGATGCTGATCCGCGCGGCCTTGGCCATCGAGCGCGGACTGTGCGATTCGGTGCTCTGCCTGGGCGCCGGACGCTTTCCCAACGTGGGCAGCGGCATGGCCGAGATGATGAGCAAGCTCATCAGCCATCCCGAGTTCGAGTACCCCTACGGCACCTACATCCCGCCCATCTTCGCGCTCAACGCCACCCGCCACATGCACGAATTCGGCACCACGCGCGAACAGCTTGCACAGGTCGCGGTGTCGCAGCGCGAGTGGTCGCTCCTGCACCCGGATGCGCTGATGGCCCCGCAGGGGGCGCTTACGATCGACAAGGTGCTGTCCTCGCGCCCCATCGCCTATCCGTTCAATCTGCTCGACTGCTCGGTGCCCAGCGAAGGCGGCTCGGCGGTGCTGGTGGTGTCGCCGGGCATCGCCAGGCGTTATGCCGAGAAGCCCTGCTTCCTGTACGGCTACGGCGAGAAGCACACCCATTCCAGCATCAGCCAGGCGCATGACCTGACCACCCTGGGCTCCAGGCAAACCTCGGCCCAGGCCTACCGCATGGCGGGCGTCGGGCCCGAGGACATGGACTTCGCCCAGCTCTACGACTCCTTCAGCATCAACCCCATCATCTATGCCGAAGACCTCGGCCTTTGTCCCAAGGGCCAGGGTGGCGCGTTCTTCGCCGGTGGCCGCACCGCGCCCGGCGGCGAGTTCCCGGTCAATACCTACGGCGGGCTGATGTCCTTCGGCCATGTCGGCGATGCGTCCGGCCAGACCATGATCGTGGAAGCGGCACGCCAGGTCATGGGCATCGCCGGTGATGAGCGCCAGTTGAAGAAGGCCGATATGGGCGTCGTCCACTGCTACGGGGGCATGATGTCCGAGCACGCCACGCTCGTCCTGGGGAGCCAGTCATGAGCAACGCCACCGTCAACCCCAAGCCGGTTCCGGAGATCAGCGCACACAGCAAGCCCTATTGGGACGGCGCGCAGCGCGGCGAGCTGATGATCCAGCGCTGCCGCGGCACCGGCCAGCCGTTCATGTATGCGCGCTGCTGGAGCCCCTTCGACTTCTCGCCGGATCCGACCTGGGAAAAGGCCAGCGGGTCGGGCACGGTGTTCAGCTACACCGTCGTGTATCAGCCGCCGTACCCGGCCTTCAAGGCCGACTGCCCTTTCGTGATGGCCATCATCCAGCTCGATGAAGGCCCGCAGATGATGAGCAACATCCTCAACTGCGCCCCCGAATCCGTGCGCATCGGCATGAAGGTCAAGGTCTGCTTCGAGACCCGCGGCGACGGCTTCAGGATTCCGCAGTTCGAACCCGCCTGAACCTTTCCGGCGGAACAACCCGTTTCCCAGAAGAAGACTGACAAGCAGGAGCATCCCATGAGCGAAGAATCCATCGCCGCCGTCCGTGAAGCCGCTGAAGGCCTGACCCGGGGCATCTCGCGCGAATACTGGCTGCAGTGCGCCCGGGAAAACAGGTTCCCGCAGAAGCTCTGGGACGCGATGGCCGAAACCGGCCTGCTTGGCGTCTCCGTGCCCGAGGAGTACGGCGGCAGCGGCGGTGGTCTTTCCGAACTGATGGTGCTCAACGAGATCACCGCCCGCGCCGGCATCATCTCGCTGTTCTTCGTGCTCGGCAGCTTTGCCCGCATGCCGATCATCAGGCACGGTACGCCCGAACAGATCGCAAAGTTCGTCACGCCCACCGCCACCGGCGAGGGCAAGATGTGTTTCGGCGTGACCGAACCCAATGCCGGCACCAACACATTCCGCCTGCAGACCACGGCGCGCAGAAGCGATGCGGGATGGCTGGTCAATGGCTCCAAGGTGTTCATCACCGGCGCGAAGGACTCGACGTCGATGCTGCTGATCGCGCGCACCTCTCCGCTCGATCCCGAACGCCCGCGCGCCGGACTCTCCCTGTTCATTCTCGATTCGCACACGCCGGGGATCGAGTTCCAGCGCCTGAACATCGATGTGCTCGGGGAAAGCCAGTACCTGGTGTTCTTCAAGGATGCCGAGCTGCCTCCGGACGCGCTGATCGGTGAAGAAGGCAAGGGCATGAAATACCTGTTCGACGGCCTCAACACGGAGCGTCTGGTGTTGTCCTCGATGGCGGTGGGCCTGGGGAACCGCGCGCTGGACAAGGCGGTGGAGTATGCCAAGGAGCGCGCGCCGTTCGGCACGCCCATCGGCAGCTACCAGGGGCTGCAGCACCCCATGGCTCGCGCCAAGGCGCATGTCGAGGCCTCGCGCCTGGTCATGCAGGAAGCCGCCCGCACCTTCGATCGCGGCGAGGATGCCGGCCCGCTGTCGAACATGGCCAAGCTGCTGACCTCGGAAGCCTGCGACGAGGCGGTGGACATCGCCCTGCAGGCCCACGGCGGCTACGGCTTCGACCAGGATTATGACGTGATCACGCTCTGGCCCTTTGCCCGCCTGATGCGCGTGGCACCGGTCAACAACGAGATGATCCTCAACTACATCGGCGAGCACGTCCTCGGCCTGCCTCGCTCCTATTGAAGCCGCACAAGCCCCCCATCCTCCTTTCACGACCTAGCCCATGGCCAACGATCTGCCCGCGACCGCAGCGCCCTATCTGTTCAAGGAACGCTGGAACGAAAGCCCCTTCATGCAGGCACAGGGTCTGACCGCGGAGGAGGTCACGCCCGGCGAGGTGGCCCTCTACCTGAGGTCGCCCACGCCGGCTCAGCGCGGCGCCGGCGGACCGCCGGACGCGATCAACGGCGGCGTGATTTCCTACATGTTCGACGGCGCGCTGGGCTATGCCATCGTTTCGGCGCAGCTGCCGTTGCTGCAGGCTGCCGGCCTGTCCCTGGCCGCCTATTCGCAGGTGACGATAAACCTCGACATCACCTATCTCGCAGCGGCACGGGGCGAGCAGTTCAAGGCCATCGGCCGCGTGCTGCGCGCCGGCCGTGGCACGGCCTTCGCCGAAGGCGAGCTGCTCAACGAACGCGGCGAGGTCTGCGCCAGCGCAAAGGGCATCTGGCGCGTGTTCTTCCCGCGGCAGTAATCCTCCAGTCTTCGGTCGGGTCCGAACATGAAACAGGATTCTCTGCGCATCGGCTGTGCCTCCGGGTTCTGGGGTGACACCGAGCATGCCGCCGCTCAGCTGGTGCAGGGCGGCAACATCGACGTGCTGGTCTTCGACTACCTGGCCGAGATCACGATGTCGCTACTGACGCGCGCCAAGGCCAGGGACCCACGGACCGGCTACGCGCCTGACTTCGTCGGCGCGCTGCGGCCGCTGCTGCGCGAGCTCAAGGCGCGCGGCGTCCGCGTGGTCAGCAATGCCGGCGGCGTGAATCCCGGCGGGTGCCGCGAAGCACTGACCCGCGCCGCCGAAGCCGAAGGTCTGAGCCTGAAGATCGCCACGGTCGCCGGTGACGATCTGCTGCCGCAGGTCGAGGCGATGCGCGAGGCCGGCGTGCGCGAGATGTTCAGCGGCGCGCCGCTGCCCGCCAAGCTGGCCAGCGCCAATGCCTATCTGGGTGCCTTCCCGGTCGCGGCCGCACTCGACGCCGGCGCCGACATCGTCGTCACCGGCCGCTGCGTGGACAGCGCGGTGGTGCTCGGCCCCTTGATTCACGCCTTCGGCTGGAAGCCCGACGATCACGACCAGCTCGCCCAGGGCAGCCTGGCCGGTCATATCATCGAATGCGGCACCCAGTGCACCGGCGGCAACTACACTGACTGGCGGTCGGTTCCGGGCTGGGACAACATGGGCTTTCCCATCGCCGACTGCGCGCCCGACGGCAGCTTCGTCGTCGAGAAGCCCGCGCGCACCGGTGGCCTGATCGACCCATCCACGGTCGGGGAGCAGGTGGTCTACGAGATCGGCGATCCGCGCAACTATCTGCTGCCGGACGTTGCCTGCGACTTCAGCCGCATCCACTTGGAGGCGATCGGGGAGAACCGCGTGCGCGTGAGCGGCGCCCGCGGCCGGCCGCCCGGCGACCAGTGCAAGGTCAGCGCTACCTATGCCGACGGCTTTCGCGCCACCGCGCAGTTCATGATCGGGGGCACCGACGCGGCGGCCAAGGCGCAGCGGACCGGCGAGGCCTTGCTGGCACGCTGCCGGCGCCTGTTCGCGGAACGCGGACTGGGCGATTTCACGGAGACCCGTATCGAGGCCCTCGGTACGGAATCCACCTATGGCCCGCACGCGCGAGCACAGACCCGCGAAGTCATCGTCAGGATCGCCGCCCGCCACCCGGACAAGGACGCGCTGGAGATCTTCTCGCGCGAAATGGCGCCGATGGCGCTGGCCAGTGCGCCCGCCATCACCGGCTTCTCCGGCGGCAGGCCCAAGGTCACGTCGGTGATCCGCCTGTTCTCCCTGCTCTGGCCCAAGGCACGCGTTCCGGTCAGTGTCGAGCTCGACGGCGAGCCCGTCGCCTGCCCGCAGATGCGCGGAGCGGAGCCGCAGGCTTTGCCGGCGGAGGAAACACCCGTGCCGCCGCCGGCCGATGCGTTGGCCGACGGCGCGCGCAGCGTGCCGCTACTGCGTCTGGCCCAGGGTCGCAGCGGTGACAAGGGCGACAGCGCCAACATCGGCATTCTGGCGCGGCGCCCCGAGTACCTGCCGTGGATTCGCGCGGCGCTGACCGAGGAGGCCGTTGCCCGGTGGTTCGCCCACCTCGTTCAGGGGCCGGTGCACCGCTACGAGTGGCCAGGCCTGAGCGGGTTCAATTTCCTGCTGGAACGCGCGCTCGGCGGCGGCGGCATCGCCTCGCTGCGGATCGATCCGCAGGGCAAGGCCTACGCGCAGATGCTGCTCGACTTCCCGGTGACGGTGCCGGCAAGCCTTGAGGTCCCGGAATGACGGGTGCGCCGATCCGACGGCTGCTGGTGGCCAATCGCGGCGAGATCGCCGCGCGCATTCTGCGCACTGCCAAGGCCCAGGGCATCGAATGCGCCATCGTGCGGCACGCCGCCGAGGACGGCGGCCTGGCACCGCAGCTCGCCGATGCCGTCGTCCCCATCGAAGGGGCAACGCCGGTTGCGGCCTATCTCGACGTGGCGCAGATTGTCCAGGCCGCGCGCCGCTGGGGCGCCGATGCGGTGCACCCCGGTTACGGGTTTCTCTCGGAGAGCCCGGCGCTGGCGCGCGCGCTGGATGAGGCCGGCATCCGCTTCGTCGGCCCGCCGCCCGCCGTCACCGAGCTGATGGGCGACAAGGTCAGCGCGCGCCGTTTCGTCGCCGAGCACGGCTTTCCGGTGGCGCCGAGCGCCATCGAGGCCGATGACCCGGGCAGCTTCACACAGCGCGCGCTGGCCGTGGGCCTGCCGATCCTGATCAAGCCGGCGGCCGGCGGCGGAGGCAAGGGCATGCGCATCGTGCGCAGCGCCGAGGTGCTGGACGCCGAGCTGGCGGCCGCGCGGCGCGAGGGGGAGCGCTACTTCGGCGACGGCCGACTGTTCGTCGAGCGCTATGTCGAACGGCCACGCCATATCGAAGTGCAGGTGCTCGGCGACCAGCACGGCAGCGTCGTGCACTTCGGCGAGCGCGAGTGCTCGGTGCAGAGACGCTTCCAGAAGATCATCGAGGAGACGCCCTCGCCGGCACTGGACGCCGGCACGCGCGCACGGATCTGCGAGGTCGCGGTCGGCATCGCGCGCGCCGCCGGCTATGTCGGCGCCGGCACCGTGGAGCTCATCCTGGGCGCCGACGGCGAGTTCTACTTCCTGGAGATG